>JADFYT010000151.1 GCA_015232935.1 Desulfamplus sp. | reverse complement strand
TACTAATTAAATACAAATGATATACCAATAGTAATTATGACCAATCCAACTTCAATAATAAATCCCGTTTTAAATTCAAACTCTGTGATGACCAATATAATCAGTCGCCTTGACACACTGACTCCAAAGGGGCAAATTCTTGGCAACTATATCATGCAAAACCCCACAAAAGCTGTATTCATGACCATAAAAGAACTTGCAGAAACCTGCAAAACCAGTGAAGCAACAGTGATCAGATTTATAGACAGTTGCGGGTATAAGGGTTACAGCGAGTTTCAACAGGCACTAAAAGGCTTTCTTGATACTGGCCTTACACTCCTTGACAGAGCTGACCTTAAAGGCATCCGGAAACCGGACATAAACCGCCTGAACCATGTGGTGCTTGAAGAGATGAGTAATCTGCAGTATCTTTATGAATCAATTGATATTCACAAGCTCAATGCGGTTGTGGATTATTTGGTTCAAAACCCAAGTGTATATGTGGCAGGCTCAAGACTCTCCTATACCTTTGCCTATTTCATGGGATGGGCTCTTACCCGCATCCGCAAGGGTGTCACAACTATTAAAGGAAGCGATACCACTGCCATTGATCAGATAGCCAATGCTCCGGCAAACAGCCTTGTAATAATGGTTGCCACAACAAGATATCCTAACGAACTCATAAAACTTGGAAAATTCATTCGCAGAGAAGGCCACACTCTTGTTCTGATAACAGACAATACCATGTCCCCCATCATTCAATTTGCCAATTTTTTTCTTGTAGTTCCAATGAATTCAATACCATTTATCGGCAATACATCAAATATGCTATGTGTTATCAAATATATCATTCAGGAACTTGCAAGCAGGCTTGGCGAAGATTTGAAAACACATCAACAGAAACTTGAGCAGATCTATCTGGAAAATGATATCTTGTTTAATCTTCATGCATGATCTACTGGCAGAACAATAGAGTTATTTCAAGGTGAAACTGTCAGGCAAGAAGACACTTGAAATAATGAATGATCCAGGACCGCACCCGACAATTAAAACTTGAAGAAGCAATAGTCTCTTTTACTGCCATTATTGTTGATTTGAACTTCATGAACTACTCGTGAGTCGTAACTTCTCATTTCCTACACGATATGTCAGGTGTCAAACTCCAATTCAACACTACATGCAGTGGTAATTGGAAGAACTTATGACTGACGAGCGAACTAAAAAACAGGTTTAATGGAAATTATAAATATCAGTTCTGCAAGATGGCAGACCCAGTTAAAAAATAGTATTTTCACAGTCTCGCAATTATCAGACAGTTTAAATTGTCATGCAAATGACCATGTCACAACACACTCTACCGATATGTATGCAGATTTTCTGAAAAACTCCATAAGCAAGGATAATCTGGAAAAAGTTATTGAAAAATACCCCATGCGTATCACTCCATACTATCTCTCCCTGATCAGGTCAGCAGGTGACCCCATATGGAAACAGGCTGTTCCTGATATTTTTGAGCTTAATGATCCCGTTAATATTGATGATCCTCTCCATGAAGAGCCACAGTCTCCGGTACCCGCCATTATCCACAGATATCCTGACAGGGTTATTTTTCTTGTCTCCAACCTGTGTGCCATGTACTGCCGCCATTGTATGAGAAAACGCAAGGTTGGAATCAGTAATAACCTGTCACCAGTTAGCGAAATTGATAAACCGGCACAGATACACGGTACAGATCATTTATCCTGTTCACGCGGTATAAATAACCACAATATAAATAACCATAATGAGATTGACCTGACCGATGAGAAAAAGAACCATCTTTCCCAGGGGCTGAGCTATATCGGGCAAAATAAAAATATACATGACGTGATTCTTTCCGGCGGAGATCCTCTGATGTTAAGCACAGAAGATCTTGACAGAATTCTTTTCAGCATAAGGCAGTTTGACCATGTAGAAACCATAAGGATTCATAGCAGAATCTTGTGCACCCTGCCCTTTCGAGTCACTGACAATCTTGCATCTGTACTTGAAAAATACCATCCTCTCTACATCAATACACACTTTAACCACCCTGCTGAAATAACCGACGAAGCAGCGACAGCGTGTTCCACTCTTGCCCGTGCCGGTATCCCGTTAGGGTGTCAGACCGTGCTGCTTAAGGGTGTTAATGATACCCCTGAGATCATGACTGAACTGATGAGAAAGCTGATAAAAATCAGAGTAAAACCATATTATCTTCACCACCCGGATGCGGTTGAAGGGACAGCACACTTCAGACCATCTCTTGAAACAGGTCTTGAGATAATGAAGGCACTCAGAGGCAATCTCACCGGCATTGCCATACCTCAGTACATGATTGATCTTCCAGGAGGTTATGGAAAGGTGCCGCTACTTCCTGATTATATAAAGTCAAACGATGATAAAAAGGCCATAGTGGAAAACTATCAGGGAAGAACCTGTGAGTACATATTTTAATTTCCTTGACTCTGTAGTACAATTATTATATCTTTTCAGAATCATTAATTCAGGCAGGAAGCCTGTTGATGCAAATAGCCAGAGACAAGACATCAGTAACAAACAAACATAACATAATAGTTCAAAATAAACAAAACCACGAAGGTTTCGCGTACATGACTGTACCGGCTTTGCGTGGTTTTTTTGTTTAAAACGCAAAACCAGCACACGACACATAGCCGTACTGTTTTACCATGAAAACGCACTTTTATTTTCATGGGTTCATGGTTCAGGATGGCCACTCAACGGCCATTAGGTTTTATTTATCTGTGGAAAATCACATCCTATGGGTGTGTATAGTTCGATGAAAGCATGTTTTTTACTTTAACCTTTAAAACTATAAGGAATAACAGTTATGCATATGGCAGATGCTTTGATATCTCCGGCAGTTGGAGGCACAATGTGGGCACTAAGTGCCGGATTAATTGGGTATTGTTCAAAAAAGGTAAAAAATGAGATGGATGATCAGAAAATACCCTTGATGGGTGTTATGGGAGCCTTTATCTTTGCGGCTCAAATGATAAATTTTACCATACCAGTGACCGGTTCAAGCGGTCATCTTGGAGGAGGAATGATTTTATCAATTCTTCTTGGACCTCATATTGCTTTTCTCACAATGGCATCGGTACTGACGGTACAGGCACTTTTCTTTGCAGACGGCGGACTTCTTGCACTGGGATGTAATATTTTCAACTTGGGATTTTTCCCATGTTTTATTGCCTATCCCTTGATTTATAAAAAAATCACAAGAGAAAATCCAACCCGTAATAATATTGTGTCAGGCTCTTTGATAGCCGCTATTTTAGGCTTGCAGGCAGGTGCTTTTGCCGTTGTTGTCGAGACCGTCATGTCAGGAATATCGGAACTGCCTTTCAGCACCTTTTTGATGCTTATGCAGCCTGTCCATCTGGCTATTGGTATTGTAGAGGGTGTGACAACAGCGGCCGTGGTCATCTTTATATGGAAAGCCAGACCGGAAATTCTGAACGCAGCCGCATCTTCTGTCCCTATTGGAGGTATCTCGATAAAGAATGTTTTGACCGGCATTACTGTTGCTGCCGTAATCACTGGCGGGGCATTAAGCTGGTTTGCCTCATCCAATCCAGATGGTCTTGAGTGGGCTATGTTTAAAACAGCAGGTGTCGAAGAGCTTGAGTCTCCCCACGAACTTCATGCGTCATTGTCAAAAGTGCAGGAGAAAACAGCCTTTCTGCCGGATTATGGATTCAAATCAGATGAATCAGAGTTGATACTCAATGAAAATAAGAGCACTGAAGAAAATGGAACAACTGCCGCAACAACAGAGGATAAAAAACATCAGTCTTCTGCATGGCCGGCCGTTGACTCTGGCACATCTGTTTCAGGGCTTACAGGAGGGCTACTTACGCTGACACTGGCTGTTGCAGTGGGATTCATTCTAAGACACAAAAAATCCAACGCTTAAGTAGCATAAGCCGCGTTGCTGCAATTAATGTCTGATTGAAACCCCTGAACGACAAGAACATAGGCAGCTTTACTACAATTATTTATGCATCTATTAGACTCTTGAACAAAAGTATATATGGCAAATCTTCACAATAACCTGTTTGATATATTTTACATGGATACTCTTGCAGCAGGAGATACCTGGCTGCACAGGCTGGATCCCCGGGCAAAGGTGCTTACTACACTGATCTTTGTTGCAACAGTGGTCTCCTGCGGAAAATATGAAGTTTCAATGTTGATTCCATTTATACTATATCCGGTGTTTATGGTCACCCTGGCCAATCTGCCCATTCTATATATTATCAAAAAAATGGCTCTACTCATGCCTTTTGCATTTTTTATCGGAATATTCAATCCTCTTATGGACAAAAATATTATTGCAAGAATAGATCTAACAGGCATTGTTGTCTGGATTGAGACTATTGGTTTGAACAATATCATGGGATTAATTGACTTTAACGGTTTGAAGGGTATAACCGGAACAATTGATGTCAGCGGAGGATGGATTTCGTTTTTTTCTATCATGATGCGTTTTTGCCTGACTGTGGGGGCAGCATTGATACTTATCTGCACTACTGGTTTTGATTCTGTCTGTATGGCACTTCAAAGATTTGGAGTGCCAGGGCCTTTTATTGTCCAACTTATGTTTTTATACCGATACATGTTTGTGCTTATTGACGAAGCATCCAGAATGTTAAGGGCACGAGCCTTACGAACTTTTGACACTGGCAATATCAAGCACAACCTTTTTGGCCAGATGATCGGCCAATTGCTGCTGAGGACTCTGGATCGTGCACAGAGGATTCATCTTGCCATGTGTTGTCGAGGATTTGACGGCCATGTTCGTATGGTGCGAAAAATGAATTTCGGCATGACCGAGATACTGTTTGTTGCTGGATGGAGTCTTGTTATTGTTACGTTCCGGATGTACAACATCCCTGTGAAAATTGGCACATTAATTTCGGAGATTCCCTGATGAGCCATCATATTGTTCAGGCTGAAAATCTGCACTATACATATCCAGATGGTACTTTAGGATTAAATAACATAAATTTCAGGATTGATCATGGAGAGTCTGTGGCTTTGGTGGGTTCAAACGGAGCTGGAAAATCGACTCTGCTTCTACATCTGATCGGATGCCTTACACCCACGGAGGGGAACATACGAATCGGGGATTACCCTTTAAACAAAAAAAATCTAAAGGCTGTCCGGAGATCTGTGGGCATGGTATTTCAAGACCCAGATGACCAGCTTTTCATGCCCACTGTGTTTGACGATGTAGCTTTTGGCCCGATCAACCTGGGGCTTCCCGACGCAGATGTTGAAAAACGCGTTATGACGGCACTTGAGACGGTAGGCGTTTCCCATCTTGCAAAAAGATCGCCTCACAAACTCTCGGGAGGAGAAAAACGTGCTGTTGCCATTGCAACTGTGATTGCAACAACACCGGATATTCTGATTATGGATGAACCATCATCCAACCTTGATCCTGGGTCACGAAGAAGATTAATCTCTCTTCTCAAAACATTTACACATACAAAAATAATTGCCACCCACGATCTGGATATGGCACTTGAGCTTTGTGGACGCACAATAGTTCTGAACAAAGGGGAGCTTGCGGCTGACGGAGAGACAAAAGCGTTATTTCATGATGATAATCTTCTTGAGGCAAGCGGACTTGAAAAACCTCTGACAATGCAGGGTTGCCCCTTCTGTTCAAAGGAGCCAATCCCTGTTATTGCCAAATGAGATTTTTAAAGAGAAACTTTCTCTGTTTACAAGAAAGTCAAATTTATCTGTTTCTTATTCTTATATTTATAATCTTACCCGATTTGTCAAGATAGGCCGTTCCCACCGCAAGCTCCCGGCCAGATGTTTTGCTGACAATTCTGACCTCCTCTTCAAATGTCATTCCTGTGAATTCTCTCTCGTCAGTTTGTTTTCTTGATGTCTCTTCAGATACCGGGGAGTCGTCTTCATATGGGTTTCTCTGGGAGTCGCCTTGCTTGGCAGCCTTGTCGTATCTGGCCTTATTCCTATCTGCTATCATATTGCTTACAGTGGAATAATCCCCTTTTTCGCCTTCATCACTACCGCATCCGGCAATAAGAATAAA
>JADFYT010000150.1 GCA_015232935.1 Desulfamplus sp. | reverse complement strand
AGAATTACAAATGAACCTTGCTGATATAGGCTGTATTCATACTCAGAAAAAGGCGGCCTAATTGGCGAAGGTATTGAACATTATGATTATGATAAAATTATGATATTTACATGCATGCAAGAGTGTGTCGAGTTTCTTGAGAAACAAGGCGAACTCATAAGAATAGAGACAGAACTTGATCCTGATCTTGAGATGGCAGCAGTTCACAATCGGGTATTTGAGGCAGGCGGTCCTGCAATTTTGTTTGAACGGGTCAAGGGCAGTGCCTTTCCCGCGGTATCCAATATATTTGGAACGTATGAGCGGGCATTGAAAATACTGGAGCCTGAACTCTCGAAAGTCTCGACACTGGTCGATCTTGTGTCTGATCCGTCTGTAGCTTTTAAATCGCCTTTGAAGTCTTTAAAATCTCTGACATCTCTTGCTCGTGCCCTGCCTTTAAAAAAAAGAGTCTCTTTAGGGAAGTCTATAGAGTCTGGTAGTAAAGACTCGTCTGTACTTGATTGCAGATGTAAAATTACCGATCTGCCGATGATCCGTTGCTGGCCAGAAGATGGTGGAGGATTTATCTTCCTGCCTCAGGTTTTTTCCATTGATCCTGACTATGTGGATAGCTCTGGTTCCGCAAGTTATGCTTCAATGATGCACTCAAACCTTGGGATGTACCGGATTCAGCTTTCTGGAGGTGATTATATACCTGACCGCGAAGTCGGGCTTCATTATCAGATTCACAGGGGTATTGGAAATCACCACGCAAAGGCACTTGAAAAAAATCTGCCTCTGCCTGTAAGTATATTTGTGGGAGGTCCTCCCGCCCATACGCTTGCCGCCATCATGCCTCTGCCAGAAGGCCTGCCTGAAATTGCCTTTGCCGGTGCTCTGGCAGGCAGATCCTTCAGGTACGCACTAATGCCTTCACAATCATCTTCACATTTAAATTCTGTTGTATCACTGGATGCCGATTTTTGCATTACAGGCCGGATCATGCCCTGTAAAACAAAGCCTGAAGGGCCATTTGGAGACCATCTTGGCTATTACTCCCTGATCCATGAATTTCCATATATTGAGGTAGATGCTGTCTATCACAGAAAAAATGCAATATGGCCATTTACTGTTGTTGGACGTCCTCCAAGAGAGGATTCTGTATTTGGTAGAATTATACATGAGATCACAGCAAGCGCAATTCCCCATACCCTGCCTGGCGTTACTGCCATTCATGCTGTAGATGTAGCAGGCGTCCATCCGCTGTTGTTGGCCAGGGCTGTTGATCGTTACACCCCGTTTGATAACAAAAAACCAAGAGAGCTTCTTACACACGCAAATTCAATTCTTGGTACAGGGCAGTTATCTCTTGCCAAATATCTTGTCATCTCTTCACACAATGACAATCCGGAACTTGACATCAGCGATGAGATGGGATTTTTCATGCACATTCTTGAGCGTATTGACTTTACAAGGGATATCCATTTTCAGACATGCACCACAATGGATACATTAGATTACTCTGCTGAGGGGATCAATGAGGGATCAAAGGTTGTCATGGTTGCTGCAGGGCCAAAAAGACGGGAGCTTTTGCGTTATTTCCCATCACAGATTTCAATTCCATATCCTTTTTCTCAGCCGCGACTTGCAGCTCCAGGAATTGTTGTAGTTAAAGGAACCGAGTTCAAAAGTTATCAGGAAGCACAAAAAGAGATTGATATTCTTGCTATAAGTTTGAAGTCTCAGAAAACAGGAGAATTTAGAAGTCAGGGTCTAACAGAAAGCAGCAATAGAACGGGAAACAGGAGTAAAACAGAAAACAGGGGGAAAACAGGAAATCGAGATAGAATCGAAGGGCTGCCTCTTTTTGTGGTAGTTGATGATTCTTTTGAGGCAAGCCGGAATTTCGCAACATTTCTATGGATCACATTCTCACGCTCCAACCCGTCACATGACATCTATGGTTCAGGACATTTTACATCATTCAAACACTGGGGATGTACAGGACCGCTTATAATTGATGCGAGAATAAAACCTTTCCATGCTCCGCCACTGCTAAAAGATCCGGCTATTGAAAAAAAAATAGATGATATGGCAAGAAAAGGCGGGCCTCTTTATGGCGTTTTTTAAGGTCGCTTTACGAGATCTTGTTTTAAGGACATTATAGGTGGCCATTAACAATAGACTGTTTATGGTTACCTTTATAGTCTTACAGCATTTCGGTAATCAACCAGCAATGAACCTGAACATAGACTTGACGACTGAATTTAGAGAATCATTGAGAAACGGCCACCCGTTTATCCGCATGATAATAAGTGTTCCCACAAAGATATATGGAATAGACCTTGAGAAGTATTCCAGGGTCTTGTTTTTATTGAGATGAACTGGAAAGAGAACATGCCCCAAGCAAGAGATCAGAGATGCTCCGGCAAGAGGTGGTATTGGAATGATGTTATATACAAAAATCATTACATTTACAGATACCACTATGGAAAATACCTGATCTTCAAGATTCCACTTTTTCATTACAAAAACAATACTTCCAGCAATACTTGCCAGAAGCAGATTGCCAAAAACACCTGCAAGTTTAACCATTATAACAGCTATAGCCGGGTGCTTGAACTTGTCTGTATCAAGCTCTATCTGTTTTGGCCACCCGAATCCAGCCGTTGCAAAACAGATAAGTCCCGCAAGGTTTATATGAAGCAGAGGATTAAAATGGAATCTGTCTTTTGCACCACTTCTTATGTCGCCAAGTATTGTTGCCATGAATGCCTGAGCTTCGGCATTGACAGATATAGACAACAAAACAGCCACAACAAAAATGATAATCTTGTCAAATTCGGGGCTTGAGAAATTTAGAATGAATGGAACATCTATTAATGAAAAACCGGTCGGAATTGGCAGGCTATCCGGAGATGGAGAGAGGGGTGTCATGCATCATTGTCCATGTTAAAAAGCGTTGAATGTCATTCTGGATATCCCTTTTATCGTGAAAATGCGTTCTGATTTTCATGATTAGGGGGTGGCTACACAACGGCCATCAAGGTTTAATAGAGAGCTGTGTTCTACCTGTCTCTGTTAGACCTCCTGCAGAACTTACTTTTTATCCAGTAAAATCAAGGAATAAAATCCCGTTTTGCAGGAAGCCTATTAGCTATAGAGAGAACTCTTTTAAAGAATTTTTATCCCCGCTGGGGTTGATACGCAGCCGCTTCGCCATATTGCGGTTTTGTTGTCATCTTGGCCAGAAGCACACCTCCTACAAGAAGAGCACCCGAGATATAAAATGCGTAGTCAAGGCTTCCTGTAACGTCCTGAATCCAGCCTCCAAGCCTTGCCATGAAAAAACCAAGTCCCCATCCTATGAATACCAATCCATAGTTGAAACCAAGATTCTTTGCACCAAAGAAGTCTGCTGTAAATGATGGCATAAGGGCAAGACCTCCACCATACTGCCAGTAGGCGATACCAACCACAATAAATAGAAATACGAGATTTGCTGTTGAAATAACATATGGTAAAGCAAAAAGACACAGTGCGGATACGCCGCAGTTAAGGCAATACGCATTGAGGCGTCCGATCTTGTCGGAATAGAATCCTGTACCAACACGTCCTGCCGCATTTACAAGTCCGCCAAAAGATACCAGTATCCAGGCGTTTGCTACAAAAAATGGCATATCTTTTGCCGTTTTCATTAGAAGGCCGTTGGCACTGCTGATAATAAGAAGTCCTGACTGTGTGGTAAGAATAAACATCACGACCAGAGCATAGAACTGCCAGGTTTTCATCATGTCACCGGCTTCCCAGTTGTGGGTCTTTTCTGTGGCACCTTTCTGTCCGGCGTTTGTCACGTTTGCAGGCGGCTGATATCCGGGTGGCGGTGCTTTAAGCATCTGACCCGCAATAACAACAATTACGGCAAAAAAAGTTCCAAGAGCAATGAAACTGCCTGAAATACCATAATTCTTGATTAGATACGCACCAAGTCCACCAATGTAAAGGGCAGCTCCTCCGTATCCGCCGACAACCAGACCCGCAACCAGTCCGCGCTTTTCAGGTCCAAACCATTTTAGTGCTGCCGGTGTGGGGGCAGCATATCCGATTCCCATACCCGCACCGCCAAGTATGCCAAAGCCGACAATGAGACCAGTATAGCTTTTCATGGTTCCAGCAAGAATACAGCCCGCTGCCAATAGAAGTCCACCAAGTGTGGCTCCAAATTTAGGGCTGATTCTATCCTGAATTCTTCCGCCCGGAATCATGAGCAGGGCAAAAATAATAACGCACAGAGAGAAAGGAGTTGCTGCCTGCGCATTGGTCAGATAGACCCATCCTGCATTCATTCCGTCTGTCATTACCTGACCTGCCTTGTCAACATCAACAAGAGCGGATTTCCAGATACTCCACGCATACAAGATTCCAAGACACAGGTTTATAGCTGTACCTGAAAAGGTAGTGATCCATGCCTGTGTTGGAACTTTTTCAATTGCTTGCGTACTCATTTTGAATCTCCTTGATTTTACAGGGCAACAAACACAATTATGTTTTACCCCTGATTTGGAAATTTTATTGGGAAATTTTATTGGAATAACAAATCATAAGTCTCTGTTTCTAATTTGCCTTGGGGCCATAACCGACCTTGCCAAGACTCTCTTCGATCTCCTCGAGAATAACGGGATCATCAATTGTTGCCGGAACTTTATACTCTTTTTTATCTGCAATACTTCTCATGGTTCCTCTAAGAATTTTTCCTGATCTTGTTTTAGGAAGCCTTTTGACAATAGTGGCAGTCTTGAACGCTGCTACAGGACCAATCTGGTCCCTGACCATCTGAATCGCCTCTTTGATGATTTCAGAATGATCTCTTGTAACTCCGGCATTGAGAACCAGGAATCCAAGAGGAACCTGCCCCTTGAGCTGATCTTCAACCCCCATCACCGCACATTCGGCTACATCAGGATGGTTTGCAAGAACCTCTTCCATGGCACCAGTTGACAATCTGTGTCCGGCAACATTTATTATATCGTCGGTTCTGGACATTACATACACATATCCTTGATCATCAATGAATCCCGCATCCGCGGTTTTGTAGTATCCCGGGAACTCCTCAAGATAGGCTTTAACATATCTGTCATCATTTTGCCACAAGGTTGGCAGCGTACCAGGAGGAAGAGGAAGTTTGACAACAATAGCACCGATCTGTCCGGCAGGAAGAGGCTTGCAGTCAGCGTCCACAACCTGTACATCCCATCCCGGAACAGCTTTGGTCGGGGATCCTGCTTTAACCGGAAATCTTTCAATTCCCATGCAGTTTGCTGCAATCGCCCAGCCTGTTTCTGTTTGCCACCAGTGGTCAATTACAGGAACCTTGAGGTTTCTTTCCGACCAGTGAAGGGTATCAGGATCAGTTCTTTCGCCAGCAAGAAATAGAGTTTCAAATTTTGACAGATCATAATTTTTAACCAGTTTTGCTTCAGGATCTTCGCGTTTGATGGCACGGAACGCTGTAGGTGCTGTGAACATGGCCTTTACTTTATACTCGGATATGACTCTCCAGAAAGTACCGGCATCAGGAGTTCCTACAGGTTTTCCCTCAAACATGACAGTTGCCGCACCTTTGAAAAGAGGTGCATAAACAATGTATGAGTGGCCAACGACCCAGCCTATATCTGATGCTGCCCACCAGACATCTCCTTCATCAATGTTATAGACAGCTTTCATAGTCCATTTTAGAGCCACCATATGGCCGCCGTTATCCCTTACAACTCCCTTGGGCTGTCCTGTAGTGCCAGAAGTGTAGAGAATATAGAGTGGATCTGTTGCCTTGACCGGTACACAATCGTGGGGTCTGGCATCAGACATCATAATATCCCAGTCATAATCCCTGCCATCCTGAAGTGTTGCTGTCTCCATTGGACGCTGAAAAATAATTGTTGCGTTGGGTTTGCTGTCGGAAAGATCAATTGCCTTGTCAAGAAGAGGTTTGTATGGAATTTTCTTCTTGACCTCAATACCGCATGAGGCGGAAACGATAACCTTGGGTTTGGCATCATTTATGCGGGTTGCAAGTTCATTGGCCGCAAATCCGCCAAATACAACTGAATGAACTGCACCGATACGTGCACATCCAAGCATTGCAATGGCAGCTTCCGGAATCATGGGCATGTAGATAATAACCCTGTCTCCCTTTGCAAC
>JADFYT010000014.1 GCA_015232935.1 Desulfamplus sp. | reverse complement strand
AGATATTTGGTATCAAGAGTGGAAAGAAAGTTTTTTTCATCAATGCGGCACTGTTTCATAAGAGTCTTGATATCAGCGGCTTGTGCTGCAATAGCAACATTTACTTCCATCAGATTCTCAAAATTCCTTGCGGTTGATCTGACAGTTACATGGTAAATAGCCATGACACAGACAAACAGCAGTAGCACAATACCAAATCCGCCAACTAATTTTGTGGCCATTTTAAGGTTATTAAAAAATTTCATTTGTTCGACCATCCTCCTTTTTACTACTTGTATTATTTACAACTTCAATAGTATGGAAAATTTTACAATAAGATACGCTTGGCACAATAGGCGGAGAGAAATTCTAATTTTATTCTATAGTCTGCCTGCTTTTGCCATATATAACCTGTCTGCTTTTGCCGCAGGAAAAACAGAGTATAGCTTGTAAAAACAGGCTATGATATTAGATAGAGTAATTGGGGCTGTCAAGCATAAAATTTTAAACATTTGACAGTGAAAAAAGTTGACTATAATTATGTTCTGGATGACTTCTACCTGATGCTTTGCCATGAAAACATAGGCATGTTTCATTTGCTGGTTTACACTTTTTTTAACCTGATTCCAATTTTCAGGGGATTTTCTCAAAAAAAGCACAAACTACTTTTGAGGTGATATGAAACATACCAAAATACATTTGATTTTCATGATTTGGTGGCTTTATAACGACCATCAAGGTTTATTGTGAGCAAACTGAAAATAAAAATGGAAGTCTCAACCGCTTCTTGTCTTATACTACTGGAGTTTTTTATGAAAAAGATTATTGTTTTGCATGGAATTAATCTGAACATGTTTGGAAAGCGTGACCCTGATCAGTACGGCACGATTACCCTCAAGGAAATTGATCAAAAGATAGGACAGCTTGCCCTGGAGCTTGGCGTATCAGTGGAGTGTTTTCAAACCAACCATGAAGGGGAAATGGTGGAAAGGATTCATCAGGTTCATCAGAATAATATTCTGAACCGTGAAGCTGATGAACATGAGCAGATTCGCTGCGATTTTGGCTTGATTGAAATTTGCGGGCAAGAACATAAAAAAATGAATAATGGCCAGGCAGATACACCGGCAGTTGTCAGCGGGCAGAAAGAGGATATGAATGGCATGGCTGGTGAGCGGGAAATAGTGGACGGGGTCATTATCAATGCCGGTGCATGGACCCATTACAGCTACGCTATCATGGATGCTCTGGGGATACTCGCAATTCCGGTTGTTGAGGTGCATATGTCTCATGTTCATGCCCGAGAACCATTCAGGCATATCTCGGTAATTGCTCCTGTTGCAAAGGGGCAGATTACAGGATTTGGAGTCAACAGCTATCTGCTCGGGTTAAGGGCTCTGTGGGGTTTGATATCTGATGAACAATAACAGATGTCTGTTTTTTGCCCGGCCTTGCATCATAGAACTCGCAAGTATATTTTACGGCAAGTATTTTTTCAAACATTCATGGCACTTGTGTGCCACCATGGTGCACGTGCCACATTGAATCATCAGGAAAATCACAAACACACCTCTTTGGTAAGCATTTTTTTAAAAGAAGGAAAATTAACTATTTATGGATAATCAAAATATTATTCTCACAGGATTTATGGGAACAGGTAAAACCACAGTTGGCAAACTGCTGGCAAAGAAACTGGGATACAGATTTCTGGATACTGATGAAGTAATCATGTCACGGCACAATATGACTGTGGCTGAGATATTTAAAACCAAAGGAGAGGCCGCATTCAGGAAAATGGAACAAGAGCTTGCTTTGGAGCTTGCCCAACAGGATAGACTGGTAATTTCCACAGGAGGCGGAATGATGCTTGATCGTTTCAATTCCGATACCCTGGAGGGAAAAAATGGCTATCAATTGGAGGATGGTAAAAATAACGGACTTCTTGAAAAACGGGGAGTAATTTTTTGTCTTGTTGCAAAACCAGATGAGATTGTCGCCCGTGTTTCAGGCGACAAAGACATTGAGAGACCTCTGCTTCAAGTTGATGATCCCAGGGCACGTATAGCTGAGTTGCTCAACGAACGCAAAGATCTGTATGCCAGATTCATTCAGGTAGATACTACAGGTCTTGCACCGGAAGCTGTATGCAGTCTTGTTTTGGAGATGTTTGCAAACAACCAGGGGTAATAAGCTCATGGCCGTTGCCCGCCTGTCCACCCCGAATCATGATGAGGTCTAATCAAGATATGGATAAGTCGCTAAAAAAAATACTGAAAAAATCTGACAATATTGCTGAACAGCAGGTTTTGCTTAAACCATCCGCTATTATGGATAATCTGCGGAATAATAAAAATTGTCTGGTAATAATGAATGATGGTGCGTACAAGACAAGTCTGCTTACAAATCTTGTACACAAATATGTATCCTCAGATAAAAAAATATGGATAGCCTTTTCTCCGGTTACCTTTTCACCTTTTAAGCTTTATGGAATCAGGGCTGGTCTTGGCAGTGAGTCTCTTTCAGTAAAATCCCGCTTTGAATATGTGGAGAGCAACTCTGCTGTTACGCTATGGTCAGTTGATTTTTTGCGGGACAGCATTGATGCAATATGTTCCAGTGATATCAAAACCCTTCCGGATGTTTTACTGCTTGAAAATCTGGACATGTTAGGAGACGAGTATGCAGGGCCGTGTCTTGAACAGGTAATACTTGGATTGCCTCTTGCGATTCCTGTCGTTGCGTTTATCCCTCCTGTAGCCAATCACAGGGAAATCCTTGACTGGCTGATGAAAACGCGTGATGGCTCCTGGGGAGAATTGAAAACAGTTAGTGATGACAGGCAGGTGATGGCCTATTTTACTCCCGAGCATGACTTGATTCCACTTCTCCAGAAGAAAAAAATAGCCACTAAAGTCAAAAACTCCCTTAAGGAGAACAGGCCAGTCAAGTATCCGGCATCCAGATCATTCGTAAAACCCCTGGTAGATAAACTTAAACAGGAGAGCCTTATTCCCGCTCTGATAATAATGCCTTCAGAGGAACTCTGTGATCAGGCTGTACAAAACTGTCCAAAGACCAGAGAGAGTGTTTCCGAAATACTGTCAAACCCCAAGATCACGGCCATGTTTAATCGTTATCCCGTGTTAAAGGATCGCGACAAGGTTGTCGCAGCATTATACAGTCAGGTGGGTGCTCTACATTCAGACAACCATCCTGCCTGGTCAGAGATGATAGAGCTTCTGCTCTCACTAAATCTGATAGATGTTGTTTTCAGCACCATGTATGACGCCCAGGCCATAAGCACCAGGGTAAAATCCGTGGTGTTTACAACATCCAAGGTCATTGTGCCCGGGCAAACTCAGCCAAGAGACGTTTCAAGCATTGAATTTAAAAGGATATGTCAACTTGCAGATCCTGCTGAAAGCAAAGATATAGAAGGGTGTCTTGTTTTTGTTAATGGAGAGCATATTGATGTTGCCCTGCTTAAGGATATGTTGGTGATACATTCCCTGAGTGCTGTTAAAAGCGGGTTTAAATGCGATATTCAGGCCATACTTGCTCTTGCAGGGAGCACAACAAGGGGGGGTCAAAATTCTGTCATGATGAGCCTCCGGGCAGGGCAGAAAAAATTCAGGGATACGGCACCGCTTGTTGAAAAACAGTGCCAGCTTGAGGAGCTTATTCCTCAAGCCAGATGCGGAAGTTCTCGTAATGCCCTGAAATTTATCCAGAAAACAGAGCAATTCAAATTCGGGATTGATCAATGCAATATAAAAATTGACACGACAAGAAAAACAAACGAGTTGAGTGCTGTCAAAAAACAGATAGCCATGCTTAAGTCCGCTCTATCCATCTTTCCCTGCAATGAATGCACTCATAAAAGAGATTGCCAGGAGTTGAACTACAAGAAGATCAGGGTAATTTTTAACCAGTATAATGAAATGATCCATGAAATGAAGCAGAGTGCATCCGCCCTTGAGGTGGATTTCGCAGATAAAACAGAGCTTCTGGAAAATATTGGCCTTCTGGACTCCGGCTTAAAATTAACCTCCAAGGGAAAGATTGCACTTCAAAGTGGCTGCAGTGCACCTTTTTATCTTGCAGAACTGATCTGGCACAAGAAGGATTTTCCATGGGCAGCAGAATTAACAATGCCCGTTTTAGCCGGATTTATAGAAATTAACCAGCGGGTGACTCCATTCTCGGTAGATGAATTTGCAGATGAGCCATTGCAATCTGCTTACCAATGGGTAGATCAATGTATTGATCCGACAAGAAAAGAGTTGTATCTGAACGGGGTCGTGATACCAGGTCCCTCTTTTGCTCAATCCGCTTTAGTGCGGGCACTGGAAAATGGAATCAGGATTGAGAAGGCTTCTGAGAGTACGGGGATGGCCATTGGAGCCATTATCGGATTATTACAAGAAACCAGATCCCTTGCGGTTAGATTCGGCTTCTGAAAAACAGACTTCCTGCGAAACTTGCTTTTGCTCCTTGATTTTACTGGACGAAAAATTGGTTCTGCAGGAGGTCTGTTTAAAGAACAAGCTCTTTTACAAACTGGGTCAGATGGTTCAGGTTCATGCAGGTACGTATTTCGTGGCAGTGGGGTTTGTAGGCAAAAATCTCGCTGTCTCCGCTGTTCCATGTATTGTAAGGCTCTGGATTAAGCCAGATGACTCGTTTGCATTTTTCCCTTATCTCGGCAAGAATGTTGGCCTGAGGGTTCAAATAGTTGGATCGTCCATCTCCCATTATAATTAAAGTGGTTTTGTGATTTAAAATATGCGGATGGTTTTTTTTGAATGAACTCAGTGCGGCGCCATAGTCAGTGTGTTCGCTTGTGTTTATTATATTGCTGTTCAGTATTGTATTGATTGCTGTATTTACGGCATTGGCTCCTTGAGCAACTGTGTCCTGGTCAATTGTACCTTGAGTTTGAGTAATGCCATCAACGACATTGATCTTATTGAACTGATTCAGAGAACCTCTTTCAAGCAGACTGGTTACTTCAACAAGTTGTGCGACAAAAACAAAGCTCTTGACCCGTGTGAAACAATCCTGCAGAGCGTAGAGAATATTGAGCATGAATCTTGCTGACGACCATACGGAGCCGGATATGTCGCAAAGTATGACAAGAGAGCTTCTGTTCTTAGGTTTGTCCCTGAATTTTATGTCTAATGGAACTCCTTGATATTTTCCTGAGTTACGCAGGGTTTTCTTTATGTCTATCGTTCCTTTTCTTTTGATGCGAAATCGCCTGCTGGCCTGCTCTTGCAATTTCCTGGCAAATAATTCGATAATTTCCATTACCTTTGCTACTTCAAGGTTGCTTAAAGATGAAAAGGACTTTTGCCCAAGTTCGGCATTTGTCGTGATTACCGATTTTCTCTCTACAAGGCTGTCATTGTTTTCTCTTGGTTCATCTGTCAGAAGTGCATAGGCATTGTTGAGGAGTTTTGTAAAGTGTTGATTGAGTAACCTGATACTCTCCTGATCAAGGTTGTCGAGATGTGTTCCTGCAAGTTTTGTTATTCTTTGCCTCATCTGGTTGATTACAAGCATGATGCCAAGTTTTGCGGAAAGCTGATCCATGTTGGATTTGAAAAATTTCTGGTTTTTTACCGACATTATATTCAGTTTGTGAACCTGATCCAGAAATTGTGCCGGTTTCCCCCGCATAAACTCTGCGAGTGCTTTTTCTACAGGATCATTACTCTGATTTTTTTCCATCATATCCATAATTTTATTGAATGTACTTGAAAGATGTGTGAAACTATTCACTGAATCCAACGGTTTGATTCCATGAAAAAAAAGATTATACAAAGAGTTGAACCGGCTTTGATCCCGCCTGCTTTTTGCATAATTACTCTGAAGAACGGTTTTAAATTCCTTTTCATCAAGGGGATCAACAAGACAGATGTGACGGACACAGTCAAGAACCTCACTTGTTGAGACCCTAAGGCCATACGATCGGCAACACGCTGTAAATTCAATCATGGTATCAAGCATTTAGGTTGTGGAATCTCCTGTTTTTCAGATAACAGCCATGCCCTGATGGGCACAACGAAAAATGAAAGTCTCATGATTACAGCTATTTTAAAAGACTTTCACATAAAACATAAATGGCAGATTGTCCTGCCGCAACGAAAGCGGTTGTGGCAGATTTATATTATTACAATATGTCATTGATGGGCAACATAATAAAAATTTTAGGAGCAGTTGACTATGAATCTTCAGGGTGATTTTGAGGGCTTGTTTCTGACAAGTATTCTTCAGCTTTTGTGCAATGACCAGAAAACCGGATTGCTCAGAGTGACAAGTGGAGATAATGAATGTAAAGTCTTTTTTGAAGAGGGCACTATTGTGTATGCCTCTGGTTCCCAGAAAGAGGCTCGACTTGGTTACATACTGAGAAGAGATGGCATTATATCTGCGGAACAACTGCAAAAGTGCCTGGAACTTGGTCGTGAACAGAAGGTGTCTCTTGGCAAGATTCTTGTCGATAAAGGCTATGTTACCATGAGTACGCTGAAGAAATACAATACAAAACAGGTTGAAGAGATACTTTACAGTCTGTTGCTCTGGAAAAAGGGGAAATTTGAATATAAGGATATCAAATTGAACCTGGAAGGGATGGTAATTACTCAACTCAATCCAATGAAGCTTATTCTCGAAGCATCAAGAAGAATTGATGAGATGTCTGTACTCAATACAGTAATAACAAGCGATAATCTTGTATTCAGGATCTCGGGTCATGTACAGAACAAGGAAGATGAGATAAGATTGAATGCCAATGAGTGGAGAATACTCTCTTTGATTGATGGAAATCGTACTATCAGGCAGATCGTTGCACAAAGCGGGTATGATGAGTTTGCAGTATACAAGATCATATTTTCCCTAAATTCCTACGGACTTGTGGAGCAAAAAGAGGAGGTTCAGTTAAGTGACAGTGCCGGTAAGGAGGAGTATTCAGCTGTAATTACAGTATATAACGATATCCTTCAATCTGTTATAAGAAACATAGAACATGAACTGGGAGACAGGGCATCGTCTCTTTTTGATGAGGTAAAGGCTGATCTTGGTGGTGAGTACGGGAAAATTTTTGAAAATTATCACCCTTCACATCATGCAAGTTCCAATATCAAGTCCATTGCGGAGCAGGTAGCATCAATTGAAAAGGGAGAAGAGAGTGGCAAGGAGTCGCTCATTAATGGTTTTAATGACTATACAACCCTTGTTCTTCAGAAAATAGCCGGCATTCTCGGGATGAATCCAATGCAGGCTATTTTAAAGGATATTGAAAATATTATTGGATATGTCAAAAAATATCATGCGGAGTCACTGGAAAAGAACAGGATTGTCAATGATATTACAAACATAGTAACCAACATAGCA
Organism: Desulfamplus sp.; assembly: GCA_015232935.1. Taxonomy (GTDB): domain Bacteria; phylum Desulfobacterota; class Desulfobacteria; order Desulfobacterales; family Desulfobacteraceae; genus Desulfamplus. The sequence goes on along the minus strand of JADFYT010000014.1, from coordinate 11,627 downwards.
TCTCCAAAGAGCAGCGGCGACAAGCAGCGTACAAAGGGAAAAGGCATTTTTTCATTTTTCAGTTAAACTTTAATGACCAACGGTATTCAGTCAGCCGCTCCCAAGCATAAAAAACATGACCTGTTTTACCGTGAAAATGACTACCATTTTTATATTTGGGGTGCGATTGATACATGTCAATCATGCCCGTTTAGCTGTAAAAAGTTTCCTGCTTGAAGTTCATGAATCTGCAACACGTACACCCCCATAAGCAAGAAAAGAGAGTCCCGCTGTTCTAAAAAGTGCCTTTACGGTATCAATAATTTCTCTGTCAACATAAGAAGAGAGCATTCCTACATAATCTGCTATAAACAGAAGGGCAACTGTTACCAGAATAAGATTGATAACTTCGCCAACTTTTCCTCCTGCATATTTTTTACGTGCCTTGTTAAATACAAAAATAATAATCATGTAGATGACCAAAGTGAAAATTAGAATGACTGTCTGGGCTGACATTGACACCTCCGATTGATTTCATGATGTTTGGTTTGTCTATTATGTTGTCTTCTTAAGCATTTGCCTGTTTTTTTATAGATCATTATTTTCCCCTGTCTCTTTTTCCGAGATATCGCTCACATCAGACCGTGTCCTGTCCGTACCAGATTTTCGGGTAGTCCCGGGTAATGGATAAGAGTTAAGATAGTTGCATGATTTGCATCTGAACGCCACAATTCCTTGATTTATACACTCCTGTTTTAAACTGTTCCTTGTTCCGCAATCTTCGCAAAAGAAAATCAAAATTTTGCTCTCCTGATATTTTTTTTATAAAAACTCTTCCAATCAGCCATGTATAGCCGCTTCTTTGTCAGAATCCCAGGAAATGTTTGACTTTTGACCAGAATCCTTTGGGCTTTATAAGCCGGTTTTCAATATCTGCGACCTCTTCTGAAGGCTGTTCGTAAAATATTTCTTGGGATCCAAGAGTTGTTGGTTTGTTTAAAGACTCTTCATGGTGTCTTGTTTCAGAGCTGTCAGTCTGCTCAGAAGGTTTATGGACAGGAGTTGCCGGGGATGGCTGTAGTTTAACGATTTTACTTTGAAAGTCAATGTATCTGGAGAAGGCATCAAGCAGATCATGCTTGCTGGATTGTTCAGCCTTTTTAATACCTGATGATTCAAAGCTGTTATTCTCCATTGACTCAACAATATATAGCATAAGTTCAAGGGTCTGATCTTCTGGTACCGGGGTGAGGAGGTCAAAATATCCGGTCAGGGATTTGACCATTTTTAGCAGAATCAGTTTTTCCGGCGCTCTTTTCCATAGATCTTCCAATGCTGTGATCTTTTTGTTAATGGATAGCACATCTTTGGCCCCGCCATGGAACATGCATTTTGCGACAGTAGATTTAAGATCTTCGAGAATCTCAATATCCTCAGTGGTTTTTTGGATATCCTCTTTCATGCTGATACTATCTGTATCAGGCTTGTATTCATCTATCTCCTGATCGGCACTTTTCATGCCGGAAGACCTGGCTTTTTGATTGTCATAAGAAGAGTCAGGGGCAATATCTTCATCAAAGAATTCATCGTCAAAATTATATGGAACCATACCGTCTGGCACGGAATGGCTCTTTTCGATGGACGGTTGGGTTATGGATGGTGTGGCTTTATAATTGGTTGCAATTTCTGACGTGTCATCTTCAAACGGGGTTTCATCCATAACAGATTCTGAATCATCCTCAAAATCAATCTCATAATCCTCAGGTACAGACTCCTTTTCAAATCCAGGTTCCTCTGCCGCATTTACAGATTCGTCACTGAAAATCAGTTCATTATCTGGTGACTGATTTGCATCTTGATCATCAAACAACGTGCTGCTGTCACCCTTGTATGGCACAACCTCTTCTCCTGAGTCTGCAAAGGAGAGTTCTGAAAGAGATTCATCTTCATCAAAAAAAGCGTCTAATCTGGTCTGTATTTCAGGTATGGGCTGTTTTTTTAGTCTATTGGGAATCACCTCCTTGATTTCAGGATTGGCCTGTGAACCATGTGAAACAGTATTGGCATCAAGGGAGTGTGTTCTGGTGCCCGAATCCTGAAGCATGTGAATCTCTTCAATAAGATCATCCACCGGGGAAAGATTGCTGCTGCTTTTGGTTCCTATAAGGTCATCCATTGGACTTATGGCGGGTTGCTGCCTGACTTGCGGAGCCTTGACCGGAGGTGCCTTGAAAGAAGGTTCTGTCCTGTTTTTTATGCCCACGGATATGGTCTTTTTCAGTTCATTGAATTTTTTCATCTCCCCTAATAAGATATTTTTCTGATCCTCCATTGTCATGGCCGGATCAAGTGCTATCAGCTCAAAATTTTTGTAAAGGGAATTAAGAAGGGAAATAGAATCAGGGTGTGTATTGGATCCTTTGCTGAGTACATAGTTTCCAATACTTTTGAACATCTGAAGAAAGGAGAGGTGAATTTTGCTGTTTTGCCAGTGATTTTGAAGTTTGCCGACCTCTCTGTCCAATCTCTGGATTATCTCGTCAGTTATTTCCCAGTCCAATGAGAGTATGATGCTTTTTAGTTCAGAAATTATATTGTCACTCATCTCTGACTGATATCTCTCTTCATGACTCTCTTCTCGAGGGGATGATTTTATCTGCTGTTTAAGTGTATTGTATTTTGCTATCTCTTCTGACAGGATCTGCTGTTTTTTTGCTTTGGAAAGGTTGATTCCGGGAGGTTGGGAAAGATTTTCCATCTGGCTTGCAATAGAGCGTATCAAGTTTGTCAGCTCTTTATGTATATTGCTCTTTTTTGAAGCGGCATAGTCGGATAACGCACGGATCATTTTGACAAATGTTGATAAAACCTTGTCTTGCTGCCATTGCTGCTCTAACCGGTCTGATATTTTGATAATTTGCTGATTCACCTCATTTGTTATCCCCTTGTCAATGGAAAGCGTGAGGTGCTTAAGTTCACTGACCGGAGAGTTGCTTTTTGTGTTCGATGATATTTTCAAATTTGCACCTCCTTAAAAGAGTTGATCCTGAATTGACGATAAGGTCAATGAGATGATTTTTTTCAGGGTGGCAATGACATTGCCTCCTACCAGTGCACTTGCTGCAAAGGCTGGAACCCGCAATTGGCTGTTTAGATCTTGCTGCATGGTTTGAGTTGAAAGCAGGGGAACTCCCGCATCCTTGAGATCATATTTATTATATTGCATCACCAGTGGAATGGTATTCAGATTAAGGTTGTATGAATCAAGGTTTTCCCTTAGCTGGATCAGCGAGTCTATATTTCTCTGTCGCTGCTCTACCATGGCATCTGCAACAAATACAATCCCGTCAACGCCTTTTAATACGAGTTTTCGTGTTGCATTGTATTTTACCTGTCCCGGTACAGTGTATAACTGTATTGATACATCATATCCTTTTATCTTGCCAACATCAAAAGGGAGAAAATCAAAAAAAAGAGTTCTGTCATCATGTGTTTTGAGGCTGACCATTTCGGTAGTGATGTTATTACGGTATTTTTTATAAATATATTCAAGATTTGCGGTTTTTCCGCCTCTGCCTGGACCGTAATAAACGATCTTTACCTGAACTTCCTTGGATCTGATATTGATAAACGCCAAAATAATCCTCCTCAGCACAAATAGGTATATGATTCATCAAGATCTGGCATGTAGTATTCATATTCTTGCTAAAATCAAGAATGATGGTACCGTAAAAAGTCCGAAATCGGCGTTTTTTGCTGTGATAACCCTCTGATTTTATTTGACGCAGATTTTGGCAAATTGACTTTTTACGAGGTCATCAAGAATAAATGATGCTGTTTATAGCATCAATAGTGTCGGTTACTTTAAGGCGGATAATCCCCAGAGAAAGATCTTTTTGAAACATGGTAATCAAAAGAAAATTTTGACTTACTTTACTGAAATGGACGCTTGCAGTCTCTCCTTTATGGAACAAAAGGGAGAATTCAGACTCTCCAACAAGTTTTGCCATAGCCTCCACAGCAGCAAAATTACCGGCAGCTAACGCTGCAAAGGCCATGGTATCGATCTTGAACTGACCATTATCCTGTTTTGAAATAGTGTTACCCGCCATATCAATGAGCATAACATTTCTAACACCTGCCTTGATAAGTTTTTCTTCGAGTATCTCATCAATTGCATCAAGCTGTTTTTCAGTTAAGATAGGGTATTTCATGTTCACCGCCCTGTTTGAAATTAAAGAGTTTAATTCTCACCTTTATGCCAGAATCTGGCTGAATATGAAACATATTTGTAAAAAAATGGAATAAAGATTGTAGAGTCTTTTTCCTCATAAGTTGAACCGTGACTATATGAGTTTCGCCATGTTCCGACTGACAATATTGTGGTCTGACTGATATTTGCATATTACATTAAGGGTCTGCTGGATATGTGTGTCGTTCAGCTCATTGACTCCCAGTGCCATAAGAGCTCTTGCCCAGTCAATTGATTCTGAGACACAGGGATTTTTTTTAAGCTCCATGCCTCTTATCTGGTTTATGCTTGTTATGATCTGGTCAAGAAGAGTCTGGTTTATATGTGGAATCTTGCGTTGGACAATTGCCTTTTCCCTTTCCGGAGTCGGGTAATCAATATAGAGGTGAATACATCTTCTTTTAAGGGCATCGCTCATATCTCTGTAGTTATTGGATGTAAGAAATACAAATGGAATAGAGACTGGTTTTCGAGTTCCGAGTTCAGGGATTGTAACCTGAAAATCACTCAGCAGTTCAAGCAGGAACGCTTCAAACTCAGGATCGGATTTATCCACTTCATCAATCAGCAGCACAACCGGTTCAGGCGATGATATAGCCTGGAGCAGGGGCCTTGGCTGGATAAAGCGTTCTGAAAAAAAAGCATCTTCCTGAGCCGCAATTCTGTCAACTGCATCAGAAAGGGAGACCGTATCGGCAATAACGGTGTTAATACGGTCTTTTACCATCTGGGTGTAAAGAAGTTGCTTTGCATATTCCCATTCATATAATGCCTTTGCCTCATCAAGACCTTCATAGCACTGCAGGCGTATAAGCCTTCTTCCAAGAGAATCAGACAGAGCCTTTGCAAGCTCTGTTTTTCCAACTCCGGCAGGGCCTTCAACCAATACCGGTTTTTCTGTGGCCATGGCAATAAAAATGACTGTGGCAATCTCTTTTGAGGCAATATAGTTAGATGCCTCAAGTTTTTCCATGACATGTTGCACGTTTTTAAACAACATAACAGTTTCCTTATTGACTCTTTTATGGATCGGAAATTGCGATCCTGCAATAACAGCCCTTCCTGCAGAACTGACTTTTCATCAAGTACAATCAAGAAGTAAAATCCGGTTTTGCAGCAAGACTGATTCAGAGCCAGTTTAAATATCCGGGCTCCTGGATTTACCAGAACTTCCAGAAAGGTTTTTTATCTTCCTCCTGGTCTTCCGCGTCAGTTTCTGTATGGATCACAATATTCTCTTCTTGTTCTATCTGGTTTGAAGAAGGCTGCCGGGAGCTATCCTCGTTTTCAGACATATCCCCATAAATGGCATTTTCATCATCCTCATCTTTATCCTTGCCCCAGAATTTCCAGAAAGGCCTCTTTTTTTCTTCAGGCTTCTCTTTATCCCAGAATTTCCAGAAAGGTTTGTCTTTTTCACTCTGTGTCGGGGTGATCTGTGGTATCAGTTTTTCAGGATTTGCCCGGATGTTATTCAAAGATGTTCTGTTCTTGTCCTCATCAATCAAGGCAAGAGCCGATGTCTCTCTTTTAAAGAGATCCATATTTATTTTGGCACACAGGATCTCGATGCCTGGAATTATCTGTTCCGGCTTATCGGCTTGAGTAAAAAAAGGATAGAACCTGTTTTGACCAGCATCGAACACCGTTGCATCCACACTGAAAGCCTCTGCAAATTCAGTTATGCTTCCTCGTATAACATAGTCAGAACCGGTATGTGCTGCAATCTGGGATATGATATCATGGCCTTGTTTTGTCTCGGGATTGGCATCAGTCCCTTTTTTATTGCCGCCATCACTATTATGTCCGGAACCAGGATGCCTGGAATTGTCAGCACTGTATATAGCAAGGCTCTCATCAACCTCTTTTTCTGTTGCTACAACAATATTGTCTTTCCATTCAAGCCTGGATGACAGCATCTGGAAAACGCCATCTTTTATGTAGGATATATCTTTTTGCGAATTAATTTCAAATGGAATAATGACAATCTTTCTGACCTCGGACAAAGCAGTATCCGGGCAGATTAACAGAATATATGCCAGGCAGGCCATCATGGTAAATACGCTTTTTTTTATTGCAGTAAATGTTTTTTTTGCAGTTTTAAAAGTTTTAAATGTCAAGCAATAGCCCTCCGCTCTTTGTTTTTACGTTGTTGCAAATTGTATTTTTTCAATGTGAAAGTCTTTTTGGATATCTGTAATCATGATGACACATGCTGATTTTTCTGATTCCTGTCATTAACGGGGATGTCTGGAAATTGGCGACAGCTGGCAGGTAGAATTTCAATGGATGCAGGTATGGTAAAAAGTCAATTTGCCAAAACCTGTTTTAAATAAAATCAACTGGTTATTATGCTGAAAAATGCTTGTTTCAGACTTTTTGCCATACCTGCAATGAGTATATATAATGATTATAGCATCTGATTGAGGATTTGCGTGATAATCCTGGGATCTGCCTTGCCCCTGGTTTTTTTCATGATCTGTCCCATGAAAAAACTGAACAGTTTGGTTTTGCCGTTTCTGTACGCTTCAAGTTCAGCCGGATTAGCCTCAATCACCTCATTTACAACAGCTTCAAGTTCCCCCTGGTCTGAAACCTGCTCAAGTCCCATCTCTTTTACCAGCTCTGCTGCTTTTTTGTCTGAAGAGAGCATCTTTTCAAAAACGGTTTTTGCAGCATTGGCATTGATAGTGTTTTTTTCAAGAAGCAGCAGAAGCTGTGCGAGATCAGAAGAAGATATTGGAGGATCTTCAATAGTGTTGCCTTCATTCTTTATCATCGCAAGTATTGGCCCCATGATCCAGTTGGCAGCAAGCTTCTTGTCCTGAAGGATGGTTGCGGTCTGCTCAAAATAGTCTGCCATGTTTTTTGAGGAGGTAAGAACGTCAGCGTCATATGAGGAAAGAGCGTACTGGCTTATGAATCTTGATTTTTTGACATGCGGAAGTTCCGGCATCTCTGCCTTGACAGCATCTATCCATGTCTGGTCAACAATCAGGGGGACAAGATCAGGATCCGGAAAATAGCGGTAGTCATGAGCATTTTCCTTGCCTCTCATGGATTTCGTAATATTTTTAACCGGATCCCAGAGGCGTGTCTCCTGAACAATCTGCTTGCCTTCATCAAGAACATATTTCTGCCTCTCTATCTCATATTGAACCGCTTTTTCAACATGTTTGAATGAGTTTAGATTTTTAAGCTCTGTTCTTGTGCCAAATCTGGTCTCTCCCACAGGTCTTAGCGAAATATTTGCATCACAGCGAAAACTTCCCTCCTCCATGTTGCCGTCACATACATCAATATATCTTAAGATAGCGTGAAGTTTCCTAAGATATGCTCCAGCCTCATACGCGGAGCGGATATCAGGCTCGCTTACAATTTCTACAAGCGGAACTCCTGTCCGGTTAAGATCCACCATGCTTCTGGATCTTTGTGGATCGTGGATCAGCTTTCCGGCATCCTCCTCCATATGGATTCTGGTGATTCCAATAACCTTTTCCAGTCCGTCTTCAATGTCAATGGATAGATAACCATGTTCGGCAATGGGAAAAGCGTATTGGGAAATCTGGTAGCCCTTTGGAAGATCAGGATAAAAGTAGTTTTTTCTATCGAACCTGCTCTCCTTTGCAATGGTGCAGTTGGTTGCAAGAGCACATTTGATAGCAAAGGTTACGGCTTTACGGTTTAAAACCGGCAGAACGCCTGGCATACCGGTACAGACAGGACATGTGTTTGCATTTGGTTCAGATCCGAATCGGGTGGAGCATCCACAGAAAATTTTGGTTTCAGTTTTGAGTTGAGCGTGTACTTCAAGTCCGATGACAGGTTCATACTGCATAATATTGTATTCCTGATATAGCTGAAAATTAATGAAATATGGTCAAATTGTCGTGAATTGTTAATAATTCCAACCATATCTTATAACGCTGATGATTTGATTTATCAATAATATTTTTTTGTGCTATAGTTTTAAACAGGCTTATGTAATTATTAACGGCAATAATTAAACTTGATGAAGGATTAAAAAATAATGAAATTTTTTCTTTGTGTAATGGGAATGGTTATGATTGTGGAGGGTTTGCCCTATTTTGCCTTTCCGGAAAAGATGAAAGAGATTGTTTTTACCGTCACTCAACTTCCTGAAAACGCTCTGCGCCGTTTTGGGGCGGTACTTATGCTGCTTGGGCTTGGAGTTGTCTATCTGGGGAAGAGTATATTGTAATGTATTCACTTTCAGATTACTGGTACCATCTGCCTGAAGAACAGATTGCCCAGCATCCGGCAGAAAACAGAGACATGTCAAGACTGTTGTGCCTTGACAGAAAAAAAGGCTCAACATCACACCACCTGTTCAGGGAGATTGAAACCATCCTCAGGCCGGATGATCTTCTGGTTATAAATAACACACGGGTAATACCGGCAAGGCTTAAAGGCCACAAGGAGAGTGGCGGAAAAGTCGAAATACTGATTCTTGATTATGCCGGTGGCATGGCCATGCAAAAAGATGAGAGATACTTTGAGTGCGAATGCATGATTCGTGCGTCCAAAATCCCAAAACCAGGTACTATTTTGCGACTTGGAGATCACGGTAGGGTTAAAGCCAGAGTAGAGGGGGTGGGCAATGCTGTTTTTACCGTCAGATTTTTCTTTGCAGACAACATGGATAGTTTTGACGACATACTTGAAAGTTCCGGTGAAATTCCTCTGCCGCCATATATCCGCAGGAATGATAAAACCAACAAGAGTAAAGATCAGCAAGAGATAGAGGATAAAAAAAATTATCAGACCGTCTACGCAACCGAAAAAGGTGCGGTAGCAGCTCCCACGGCAGGCCTTCATTTTACAGAATCCCTTATGCAAAGCCTTGCGGCAAAGGGGATTCAGTTTGTTAATATTACCCTTCATGTAGGTTATGGAACTTTTGTGCCGGTAAGAGTTGATGATATCCGCGAACACCATATGCATTCCGAATTTTTTTCCATACCTCAATCGTCTGCAAGTGCTATCAACACAGCAAAATCAGAAGGCAGAAGAGTAGTTGCAGTAGGAACAACGTCAGTACGGACACTTGAGTACGCGACTGATTCAAAAGGAAAGGTCAATGCGGGCTGTGGCAAGTGTGATCTATTCATATACCCGGGATATCAATTCAAGATGGTGGATGCCATGATTACCAACTTTCATTTGCCAGAATCCACGCTTCTTATGCTGGTCTCGGCTTTTTCAGGAAGAGAATTGATCTTGAGAGCATATGATGAAGCTGTTGATAAAAAATACAGGTTCTTCAGTTATGGTGATGCCATGCTTCTGGAGTAAATTTTGATAGCGGTTAGCTCAGCCAGACCTGACGCCTGGTGCCCAGATCGTGAGCAAGCCAAATATGGCGATCTGGACACCTCAAGTTTTGGCCTTGGCCTTGAAATCAACCCGGGCGTTTTCATCCGGATCGCTATTACGCATTAGGTTACAGGCAATAATTGCCAGATGGCAAGCCACAGAGGCATTGCAAATATGCAGAAGATGTATTGTAAAAACATCATGCTGCTCATGGACTGACTGTCTCCACCATAGTTTCTGACAATAAGAATAAGGTTGGTAGCCGGAGGTGCCGATGCCTGGAGAATTAGCAGGCTGCTGAAAAGATGCATTGTCCGATAAAGGCCTGCCATGTAAAGTATTCCGGAAACAGTCAGAGGCAGCAGTACAAACTTTACGGTTGCTACAACCAGGATGTCGCTTAAGGATGGCATGTCTGTTAAAGAAATCATTCCAAGAGTAGCACCAAGTATAAAGACAGCCAAAGGTACCGTAGCTTGGCCAAGAATATCAATTGAAGCCATTAAAGATTCCGGCAAAAAAGAAGAGAGCCCTGTAAATACGGTTAAGATTGAAATCAGAGTGGCGACAAGAGGAGGTGTAATAAAGTCTCTATATCTAATTTTAACGTCTTTTGCCCCGACAAGTAAAACCTTGCCCACACTCCACATGAGAGGAGTCAAACCCATAGTAAGAAGAAAACAGTATAAGGCAAAAATATCAAACTCCTCAGGATAAAGGATTTTGCCAATCGGAAGCACAATATAGATTGAGTTTTGCATGCTTGCCAATGGCAGCAGATGCATCTTATTCGGGTTCATCCTGAATAATAAAGAGCTGAAGATTAGACCTCCCAGCACGAGAAGTGTCCCGGCCAGAGGCAGTGTCCACCACAAGGAAAAATTTACCGGATCAAAGCTGGTTATTGTTTTGGATACAATAAGACATGGAAGAAATACATTGATGGTAACCGCAGCCAGACTCTGGATTTGGGTTTGAGAAACAATTCCTTTTTTTACCAGAATACCGGCAGCGGCAGAAATGATAAATATAGTTTTCCAGATAAATAATTTGCTAAGATAACTCCCTGAAAAATCAGGCAGCTTTTGATTCTTCGTAATGTCCAAAAAGTCCAAGAATATCCTTTTGTCGATTAGCAAAATGCAAAAGAGCGTCTTCTACTTTTTGTTTGAGAGAATCAAAGGTTGGGAAATAATGCAGATGAATTTCATCCTTTTTGATATTTTTCCATAACTTTTCAATGGGGTTAAAATCAGGAGAATAAGTCGGTAATTGATAAATTGTCAGGCGCTCTTTGAATTGTTCAAAAAACGACTTCATCGCTGCAGAGGTATGATACCGTGCTCCATCCTGAACCAGTATAATGGATTTGAGTGTGGCCTTTCTTAATTGTAATATGTGTTATGCCGCTTTCTTCTCTAAACTCGAGCATTCATCTTCAATCCGGCATATATGAATCGTTCCATGATAAAGCCGGTGCCTTTCCATAGCCATATGACAAGTCCAGTACGCATCCCAATCATTGCTTGTATAAACGGAGCGTAGCAATAATGTGGATTCAGCACCTTCAATCGACCAGCGTCTTCCCGTACCTTCCATCCGGTTTTTCACTGTATGACCGCAGGTTGATTCTACTACACCTGTCCCAACAGGATAACCGGCTTCCAGATATTTATCGTATTTCATCCATTCCCGATGATTTTCGAAGTATTGAATAACGTCCCTGATCGTTTTTTTCCGGCTTTTACTCAATTTACCGTGAAAATGACTATCATTTTTATATTTGGGGGTGATTGATACATGTCAATCATGCCCGTTTAGTTCTATTTAACGTACTTTTTAATTCGGCTATCACCCATCCCGTACGTCCTTTAAGAATCGATAACAGATGATCATACACCCATTGTTTATTGGCGGAACCTTTTTCACCATTCAGAGCGTTAACAGCTTTCCACAGATATTCCACTACATGAATTATGTCCAGTATTCCAGTATATTTCACGCCTTTTAAAACCAGTGCCAGCAGTGACCATAAATGCAACGCACCATCCATCACAAC
>JADFYT010000149.1 GCA_015232935.1 Desulfamplus sp. | reverse complement strand
GTTATCCCTAAAATCACAAAACACTGTAAAGAGTCCGTAAAAGCTAATCGAAACTCTTTAATTGAAGAATATAATTTATCAATTACGATGGCTGAGAACTTCTTTCGTTCAATACACTGATACTGGAAAGGAGAGTGGATGGATTTGAGTTGCCAATCACTTATGACGGTGAGGTTTTGCTTTATTATGCCTATCTGGTTAACAGGGATGCATTGGTAGGAAATGCCATGCGTGTTAATGTATCGCAATAGTTGTTTTTGAGTGAACCGGGCTGTTCATGAACTGCATGAAAGCATGGAACAACCTGGCCTGTGGCGTGCCCAGTCAGGTCTTTTTATAGCAAAATGTTCTTTGTCCGGCTGTTCGCTGTATGGATTGCGAAGAGTTTCGAGCAAATCATGAATCATGGAGAAATCTTCCTGTTCAGCCTTGTCAATAGCCAGTTGTGCAAGGTAGTTTCTGAGGACATATTTTGGATTCACAGAATTCATGTTAACTCTTCGTGTTTCATGAGGCAGATTGTCCCTTGTGATACGCTGTGCATAACGCTTTAGCCACCTGGCCATACGGTTTTTGTAATCGTCTGTCAACTGTTCGGGAACATAATAGGCATCCATCAGAGTTTCGGGCAGCAAATCGCGATTTATGCTGTTCGGCTTCGGCTTTTTGCCAGCATTCCCCGCACCCGTGTTTTCTGTTTTTTTGACCATGCTCTCTGTGCTTTTGTAGCTGCCGTCCTCCTCGTAACCACTGAAATCAACCAGGGCAAGTCTTCTGAAGAAAATTGTCATGTCTGTCTCCACAAGAGAGAGGATTGTAAAAAGCTCGTTGGCAAGTTCCTTGTCTGTATCAGGCTCAAATTCCCGAAGTCCAAGTTTTGCACCAACCATTATATTCCACTGCTCCTGAAAACGGCTCGCATATACTGAAAGTGCCTGCTGGAGTGCGTCAACATCACCAACAACAGGATATATCGCATTGGCAAGCTGTGCAAGGTTCCAGTGTGCAACGGATGGCTGGTGGCCAAAGCGGTAACGGCGGCCATTGGCGTCTGTGGTGTTGGGAGTCCAGTTTGGATCATAATTTTCAAGCCAGCCATAGGGTCCGTAATCTATTGTAAGGCCAAGAACAGACATATTGTCAGTGTTCATGACTCCATGCACAAATCCAACACGCATCCAGTGCGCAATCATGTCAGCGGTACGCCTGCACACATCTTCAAACCAGTTAATGTAAACCCTGTTAACAGATTTTTCGGGATAAGGGGCAATATAGCCTCTGGTATCAGGGATAACAGATTCTCCAGGATCAGGAAAGTCTGTCCTTATTGTGTAATCCAGAAGCTGCTTGAGCACTCCTGTTTCGTTGCGGGATGCGAAAATCTCGAAATTGCCAAATCTTGTGAACGAAGGGGCAACACGGCATACAACAGCTCCAGGCTCCTCTTTGGGGTGGCCATCATAAAACATGTCCCGTTCAACCATCTCGCCTGTCAATATCAGGCTCAATGCCCGGGTTGTGGGAACTCCAAGGTGAAACATGGCCTCGCTGCACAAAAACTCCCTGACTGACGAGCGAAGTACGGCAAGGCCGTCAGCGTTGCGGGAGTATGGAGTCGATCCAGCCCCTTTTAACTGCAATGTGAGGCGTTGTGATTTCCTGTTTATTATCTCTCCAAGATTGATAGCTCTTCCATCTCCAAGCTGTCCTGCCCAGTTTCCAAACTGATGGCCTCCATAACATGCGGCATATGGATCCATTCCAGGCAGCAGCCTGTTTCCTGAAAAAATCTGTGTGAACTCATCTCTCCCGCACGCATCTGCCGAAAGATCCAGCAATTGTGCGGTTTCCAGAGAGCAGGCGACAAGTTTTGGTGCGGCCACAGGGGCGGGTTTTACTCTTGAGTAACAGGCACCTGTTACCTGGCGGCGATAATTGGCTTTCTCGGGATCCGCCGGAAGTTCTCTTGTAAAGGAGTTGTCAAATATCAATCTGTTCATAAGTATTGTGCTCCATTTTACAGCTCTGAAAGAATCAAGTCCGCCAGTAACATTTTCCTGTTTATTTAATCACGGCTTTTGTGTATAAGAGCCATGTACATCACATTCCGGTCATCACTCGTAACCAGGAGAGGTGCCATTTTACATCTGCTTGATACAGATTAAATGGACATCTTACACAGGGCACTTTTATTAAAGGATGGGAACATGTTTTACGAAGCTCTATACCAGCCACAGGAGACTAAAAATTTAAGTGACAAGGCCAAGCTGTTTGTGGGAAAAAAGATTGCTGTGCAGGATGGGGGACAGGAGGAGCTGGCACCCAAAAAAAGAACAGTTGTCTATATCGCATCGCCAAATTTTGGCTTGATCCCCAACTATGATCTGAACAATATCACAAGTATTCCTTATGGCAAGTGGCTAAATCTGACAGAAGCCAACAAACAGCTTCTTGCTTTTGAAAAGCCTGCCGCTTCTGAATAATCCAGATTATCCCCGGTCAACTTGTATTCCCCCCCCATTTTTATCGTGCAGGATTGCAACATATTTAGCAAAAACCTGCACGATTTTACAGAACTTTGTATAATTTCACAGAGATTCAGTGCCGCCTTTCCATGATTTTTCCGGCCACTTTTCCATGACGCTTTGAGTACCGGCAATATTCAACACCGTCCTTCCATGATGCTGCCTGCTGTACTTATCTCGATATACGAGGCTCCATGCTTGCCTCCAAAGTGTCCGGCAAGCACTGTAATCAGGGTATCAGGAGAAAACTGTTTTTTCTTTACCAGACCTGATATGGATTTGCGCAAAAGCTCGGATGAACTGATCTCCATGGCCACATAGTCAGCCGTAACACCGTAAGAGAGTGCAAGCTCACGAACGACTCTCTTGTCATAAATCTGTGCGTAAACAGGATTATCGCCTCTGTAGGCAGCTATTGCCCTTATTGTATCTCCTGAGATGGAGTCAGCTATTATCGCGCGGGTATTAAGACGCATTGATGCCTTTACCGCAGCCTTTGCAAGATAGGCCACCACCTTGTTATGGTGCATATACGGTACATCAAGAAAAGACTGCCTGCCGGACTCAACCTCAGCAGCTATTTTGGCCATCATCTTTACAGACTCCAGAGGATAGGCACCATTTGCAGTCTCTCCTGACAGCATAAGGGCATCGGCAAAGTCAAAACAGGCATTGGCAACATCGGAAACCTCGGCTCTTGTTGGTCTTGGGGATTTGATCATTGAGTGGAGCATCTGTGTGGCAACTATCACAGGCTTTCTTTTTTCAATGCAGGTTCTGATTATCTTTTTTTGCACCAGGGGTATTTTTTCAGCAGGAATCTCGACAGCAAGGTCTCCACGTGCGATCATTACCCCATAGACATGCTCAAGAATCTCGTCTAAATTTTCTACCCCTTCGCTGTTTTCTATCTTGGCAATTATCTTTGCCCTGCTGTTTTTACTGTCAAGTATCTCCTGAACAGCAAGAACATCTTCCTTGTTTCTTACAAACGAGTGGGCAATAAAATCTATGTCCTGATCTGCTGCGAATTCGATAAATCCCTTATCCTTTTCGCTCAAGGCGGGTAACGTCACATGAACCGAAGGTATATTGACGCTCTTTCTTCCGTCGATCATGCCATCATTTTCAACCCGGCAAACCAGATGCTCTTCATTTTTAGCTGTTACGGTAAGGGCAATTGATCCATCGTCAATCAGGATTGAACTGTCAACAGGCACATCTTTTACAAAATCAGGATATGACACATACACAACCTGTTTTGCCGTAAGATCTGCCTTTTTGTCAGGCAAGTCCCGGGCAGCCCCCCCCTTGCATGATGATCCACCAGACATGGCCTTGCCTGATGAGTCATGGTCAACCGGCCTGCCCTTGATAAGCACACAGTCACCGTAAACAGCCTTGATAGAAGCGTCCATAGGGCAGGTTCTGATTTCCGGCCCTTTGGTGTCAATGAGAATGGCGATTCGGGAAGAGATTTTTCTGACATTCTCAATCACCTTGAGAGCCTCCTGATGGGTCTGGTGAGCAGTGTTGAGCCGGACAACATCCATCCCTGCCTCATGGAGCTGTCTTAAAAATTCCGGCTCACAATTCTTGTCAGATATTGTGGCAACTATTTTTGTTTTTTTAATCATTTCTTGAAATCTCCATTGGTTATGGTTATTTATGAATGCTGCCGGTACAGATTCTGATTATCATCTCCTCAAGCACAATTGCCGGATATTCATCTGATGAGGATTTGAACCTGTAGTCCAGGTCGCTTAGCTCCATCATTATTGACGCTAGTTCATCCAGTCTGAAATTGTCTGATTTCAAAAATGTCTGATAGACAGGATACATGCTTTTTGAACCAGAGGCAATTGCAAGGTCAGTGGTAATTTTTTTATCTGCGGTGCCTTTTTTAGCAGGCACACTCTTTTTGTCAGCAGAAATTCTCTTTTTGCCCTTGCCATTTTTAGAATCAGACGTGCCATTATTTGAATCTGGTTCAGATATCTCATCCAGATTGCTGGCTCTATCAGCATGACTCTTTTCAGTTTCCTCATTCCATTGCCTGAGCAAATCCTGAAGATTCAGGTCTGCATTGGTCACAAAGGGGATGGTATTGCCTGTAAATTGCTGGTAACTCTGGCCTCCTTTACGCCAGCAGGTATTTCCCCTTTGTGCCTGATCCACGACAAAGGCCTTGACAACAAGTACCTTGCGCATCTGGTTAACGATTGAAGCAAGAAGCTGAAGTGGATGAAATCCGCTGTCACAAAGAGACTTGTAATAGAACAGGGCGGAATCGAGATTTTTTTGTGCGACTGCATTTGTAAGCTCAAAAACAGCGTCTTTTTTTGTCCGCTTTACAACAGCCTGGACATCCTTGAGGGTGATTCTGTCTCTGGTACCGATAAATGAGGTGAGGCGTTCAAGGTTGTCATTAAGGGCAACAGGGTCAAACCCTGTCATATCAGTAAGAGATTGAAATGCGTCTCCGTCAATTCCCTTGCCTGTTCTGTCAAGAATATCTTTCATGGCAAGGTGAAGCAAACCCGCCTGTTCATCTTTATCCGCCTTTGTGCTGCCCTGAGGAACAGTGCAGTCAAATGCAATACCTCTGGATTTGATAGTATTAAAAAGAGCACGCCTTTTATCAGCTGTTGAAGAGGTTATTACAAGGTAGTGATTCTCAGGAAATCCCTTTTCAATGAGCTGCATCAGGTTTTCAAGGTTATGCTTGTTAAAACCATGTATTGAAGAAGATGTTGCGGCGGTAAAAAGAGGTGCGTTTTTTATTGCGACAACCCGCCTTTCCTGAAAAAAAGAGTATGTGCAGAGCCTCTCCATGATAACAGGAACCACAGCTTCTTCACCTTCCAGAAGTTCATATCCAAAATCCTTGAGGTTTCCTGGCAGCAAAAAGGAGATAACCGTTTCAAAGACCTTTTTGCATAAAAAATCCTCCCCCCAGATAAAAAAAAGAGGCGGGATCTTTTCCGATTGAAGGGAATTCAGATAAGTTGTTGCGATATCGTGTTTAATCTCAGGCATCTCATGTTAATCCATGATATTTTTTTTGGTCATGGACACTTTGGTCATGGATAGATAGATAACCATGCAAAGTCCGGCAATTGACATTGAAAGCCCTATTCCCTGGGAGACAGAAAGGGAGCCTGAAATAAAGTCGCCTCTTGGATCTCCTCTGAAGGTCTCGATAAAAGAGCGAACAAGTCCATAAAGAAAGATGTAAAACCAGAAGGTTATACCATCTCTTTTTTTCCTGTTATCCACAAAAAGCAAAATTACAAAAAGCACAAGGTTTGATACTGCTTCATATATCTGGGTCGGGTGAAGGTAAATGTTGAGAGGAGCAAGAGATTGGGAGTCTTTAAAAATGACTGCCCACGGCAGATCGCACCTTTGACCATAGCAGCAGCCGGCAAAGAAACATCCTATCCGCCCGATCGCGTGTCCAAGTGCGATGGCAGGAGCAATGATATCAGCGGTTTTCCCAAGCGGCAAACCCTTTTTCCTTACAAAGAGAAAAGCACTTACAAGGGCTGCAATAAATCCGCCGTAAAACACAAGTCCACCGTTCCATATTTTAAATACAGATATTGGATCTGACGCAAATTCATTAAAATTTACAAGAACATACAAAACTCTTGCTCC
>JADFYT010000148.1 GCA_015232935.1 Desulfamplus sp. | reverse complement strand
CTATGTCTTTAATTCTGGAGGGTTTCATACTTTTAACCATCACGATTTTTTCACCAGGGGAAATATTGTGAAATCTATCCATATCCCTTTTTTCAGATCTGCTAAAAAAAGGTGATTGATACAACACAGAGTCAAGATCAGCCTCCGGAATCAATTGATATTTGAACTGACGATGGTACTCGACTATTTTTTTGAACATGGTACGGTTCTGATCAGTCTCATGGATAACAGAGAGATTTTTTTCCGCAAAGATTTTTTGCTCATCTGAAAGACGATCCCAGAATCTTTGAAGTGGTGGAAGAATGATACCCGGCTCACCATCTTTTTTTCTGACAGCAAACAACTCTTGAGGGTTTAATATGCCTGAAGCAGGGATAATATCTTTGTCCAACCTAAGCCACAGGCTCTGATTGGAATAGTGAGATGATCTTCCTATGCCAAGCACAGGGGCCATGTACATTGCGTCTGCACCAAACCTTGTCGAGACCATAACAGCCTGTGTAAAATATTCTATTCTTCCTCTGTCCTTCTGTTTGTCAAAAAAACCAAGAGAGTATCTCAACATCTCTTCATCTTTCATCAGGCACCTGACCAGTGCGACAGTGGCCTCAACATCACTGATAGCATTATGTGCCCTTCCTGATGTGACAAAATCATTTATTTTACTTATCAGTTCGAGCTTCATGGTCGGCTTGCCATCAAAAGTCTCAGGCCATTTTATAATTTCCGGCCTAAAAATCCTGTAAAGTGTAGCAATGGGCAACAGATCAACTCTGTAACAGCCGCCTGAATACTGATGAGAATAGGGATCAAGAAGATTTCTGTAAAATGTAAACCTGAGAAATTCATCATCAAAACCAAGATTATTATAACCAATTGAAATGGTTCCTGGCTGATTTACAATTTTATGAATTATGCAGGCACCTTCATATTCGCATATCCCTTGTGCCAAATCTTCAGGCATAAGCCGATGCGTAATAAATGCCGCGGGAGAAGGCACAATATCGGGACGCATATGCATAGTGATTTCATGCCTTTCTATTTCATTGAAAGCAAAATCTGTTCGTATTGCTGCAAATGCGAGAATTTGATCAAACGCGGGGTTCAAGCCTGTAGTTTCAGTATCGTAAAATAAGAAAGATTCCATAAAATTGTCTGTAGTGTTCCTTCAAGGTTTAAGAACCTGTTTGAAATAAATCAAGGTATCATTTTGGATCGTTCCATATTACACTTAGAACACCTGGTGTATTGAATGAACCAAGACTCCTCCCGATAACATCCATGGCAGATTGTCCTGCCACAACGAAAAATAAAAGTCTCATGATTACAGCTATTTTAAAAGACTTTCACATTAAATTTAAACCTGAAGAAGCAGCAGGACTATAGTGGCATAACAGAGACAACAAAAAAGGGGCTTGGTAAAAAATACCTGCCCCTCTTCTGAAAAAAAGACTCTTTGAATGGTAAGTTTATCTTTTTGAAAACTGATAATTTGCTCTTGCACCTTTCTGACCATATTTTTTTCGCTCTTTGATTCTGGCATCTCTGGTAAGAAAGCCTGCTTTTTTGAGGACACCACGTAGTTCAGGATTTGCAAGAACAAGAGCTTTTGTAATACCGTGTCTGACAGCACCGGCCTGCCCCATTATGCCACCACCAAGAACAGTAATTTGAATATCGAATTTATCGCTGTTTTCAGTCAAAGCCAAAGGCGAAGCCAACAGTTCTCTTGCTATACCCAATACAAAATAATCATTCAATGACCTGTTATTAACTGTAATGTTACCGCTACCTGGTTTAAGCCAGGTTTTTGCAACAGAACTTTTACGTTTCCCTGTTGCGTAATAAATATTTTCATTTTCCATAAATAATCAACATTTCCTTATATTCTTAATACCCTGGTTTAAAACCCTGTATTTACAATACTGATGGTTGTGATGAAGGATATGCCTTCTTTGAAACAAGAAGACAGAAGTTTGTCTATATCTCGACAATCTCTGGCTGTTGAGCGGCATGGGGATGCTCATTACCAGCATATACACGCAATTTGGTATTAAGTTTTCTTCCAAGTGGATTTTTGGGAAGCATTCCTCTGACAGCCTTACGTAACAGCTCTTCAGGTTTTTTGGCAAGCAGCTCTCTTGCTGTCACTGACTTGATACCACCCATATAACCTGTGTGGCGATAATATCTTTTTTTGTCCCATTTATTGCCTGTCAGAATCACCTTATCGGCATTGATAACAATTACCCAGTCACCAGTATCAGCATGTGGAGTGAAAAGTGGATTGTTTTTCCCACGAATTCTTGCAGCCACGTCAGATGCGACCCTGCCTAAAACTTTATCCTTGGCATCAATCACACACCATTTCTCTTTATTATCAGATCTCTTTGCACTATATGTATATTTTTTCAATTTACCCATCTCCTGTTCATAAAAAATAATTTGGTTTGATTACATCATAAAGGCTGACATGTCAAGCTCTATTTTACTTTGTGCTGTTCGTCAAGTCTTGATGCAGCAGCTATAAAGTGGTTATCCTGGACTGATTTATCGATTAGGATTTTCTGGAAAACATCTCCAATAATCTTGTAAAAATCACGATTTTTATAAGTTGGTGTTGGGAATCTTTCGCCTTGATATTTTGAACCGTTATCTGTGATAACATTTTTTTGTGCGTCGGTTTGGTCTGCCTCAGCAGACAGATGGACAGGCAGGTTTGTCACAGACTGTTTTATAAATAACTTGCGCCTTCCCACAGCAATGGTACGGTAATGTGAAGAGACTTTGAAATCAAGCAATACTACAAAATGATCTTTATGTCTGTAAATACCCGCATGATCAAACTGTGCCGAGACCGGATTCCCGGCCATGGCTGTACGGGACCTGATATCAACCCACTCTGCCCACCACCTGAGATCCGGAATATAACCTGGAGAGTAGTAAAAAAGGTACTCAAGATAAGAGCCTTTATTAAGTGAATCAATCCATTTTGACAAAAAATCAAGAAGAGCCTCTCGTTGTGCATTATTGGTCTCAAGAGATGCGTAATCCACACGGTCGAAAATAATTACAGGTGTCTCATCAAGAACAACATATGAATCAAGTTTGACAACATCATCATTATTCATGGCGACACAGCCGTTTGAATCCATTGGCTTTAACCTCTTGTTCGTACCGTGAATCCAGATTGCACTGCCGGTTTTGCCAAGAGTTCTGTCAAGAAAGTTGGGATAATCAGTTGTAAGTGCCCGTTTCCCGTAAATAGGAGTCAAAAACCTTTCTTTGTGAATCTGTTTTAGAAAATATATCCCTTCCGGTGTTTTCTTGTCTCCCTCAACAGCCTTTGGCCCATCTGCTTCGCCAGTTGAACAGGGCGTTTCAAACACCTTTGTAAACGCACCTTTTTTTGATGTGTATAACCAAAGTGTCTGAGATTTTTTTTCAACAACAATAGCAGATGCCCCTTCTCTGGGAGGATTAATCAGTGCGGACGGGAGCAAATTTATCTGATGTTTTCTGGTTGGTTGATTATATTGATTGTCTGTCTGATTATTGAGTGGAGTGCCGTGCGTCTTGTTTTCTCTGACTGCTTCTGATGTTCCATTCTTTTTATCATACGCATCTTTTTCAACAGGAACGGTCAAATCAACCTGTTGTAGATTCTGATCTGTTTTAACAGGTTCAGGGGTATAGATTTGGGAAGGTTCTTGAGTATCAAGGATAGCGGGTTTAGAGGCATCAACCTTGGCAGATTCTTGAATATCAAGGCTGACTGGCTTTGAGGTATCAAGTTGTTTTTCAGTCAGATTTTTTTCAGTTGGCGTGTTGACAGCAGGGCTCAGCAGTTCGCTGAAACCATCTTTATCCGCAAGATTATTTTTATCCACGGAATCAGTTACGGTTGTGCGTTTAAACGATGTGGGCTCATCACCCGATTCCGCAAATAGATATACATTATCATCTCCATATACACATTTTTCAGCCAAAACCATGACAACAAGACAAGGCAATACCCAGACAAGAGCATAAAACATCAATGGTATAATATTTGCGAAAAAATATTTTCTAATATTAATCGTGCAATCTAAAATCATGTAGTCTAAAATATTTCCCTCTGAAATGGTATGCCAAGATGTTCATAGGCCATTAAAGATGCCTTTCTCCCGGCAGAAGTCCGCAACAGCAGTCCACATTTAAGAAGATAGGGCTCGACAACATCTACAAGAGTATCAGTTTCTTCCTGGAGAGTTGCCGAAACAGCCTCAATACCTACCGGCCCGCCGCTGTAGAACCCAATGATGGTATTAAGATAATTTCTGTCCAAAGGGGTAAGACCTATTTCATCAACTCCCTCAAGAGCCAGTGCATCCCTTACGCTCTGCGGGGTTATCTTTCCGCCAGACTTTACCTGGGAATAATCCCTGACTCTCTTGAGCAACCTGTTGGCTATTCTTGGAGTACCTCTGGATCTTCTGGCAAGCTCTAATGCACCAGCATCATCCATGGGAGCTTTAAGAAGCAGAGAAGATCTTTTAATAATTGTTATCAGTTCCTCAACCGTATAAAAATCAAGGCTCCTGAAAAGGCCAAAACGATCACGAAGAGGCGATGAGAGCAATCCTACTCTTGTGGTGGCACCAACAAGAGTGAAATGTTTGAGTCTATAGCGATGGCTTCTTGCATGAATGCCCTTATCAAATACAAAATCGACTGCATAATCTTCCATTGCCGGATAAAGAAATTCTTCCACAGTTTTGGGTAGCCTGTGTATTTCATCAATAAAAAGAAAATCACCCTCTCCAAGGTTGGTCAGCATCCCGACAAGGTCACCCCCCTTTTCCAAAGCAGGACCTGATGTTACAACAAGATTGCCCCCCATTTCATTGGCAATAATGTGGGATATAGTGGTTTTGCCAAGCCCGGGAGGGCCGTGAAGAAGAACATGATCAAGGGATTCTCCACGCATCCTTGCCGCTTGAATAGCAATCTTCAGGGTTTCAACCGCCTCTGACTGTCCAACATAATCGTCAAACTTTTCAGGTCTAAGAGACGATCCACTATCAGTTTCCCTGTCTGTCTGAAGCTCTTTTGGAGAAGATATGTTTGAACTGCCTGCCTCTCCATAGCGATCAAGTGGCTGTGAAACAACTAGGTTAATATCGGAATCGACCAGATCAGATGAAGATGGATCAGGCGAAGATGATGAGAATGAAATAATGGAATCACTCATTTTTTATGGAAATCTCCTTTAAAGCTTTCCATGCAACACTGAATCAAAAAGCTGTTCAGGTGTTGAAATATCAGGGTTTTTCTCCATTGCCATAGATACCATTTTTTTTGCAATGGCAGCGGTATAACCAAGCTGCTCAACAAGAACATCCACAACCTGCTGAGATATTCTTTTAGCTGCAAGAGCATCTATTTTCCGGAATGAAGACATTTTATGTGATGCATAATAGCCTGAATCCAAATCCGGGTTTTCTGCAGAATCTTCGTCATGATTCTTTGAACCAACAGTCAATCCGGAAACAAACCTTGATAGCTTGCCATGAAGAGCCGCGACAATCTTCTGGGCGGTTCTCCTTCCAATTCCCTTAAGGCCTGCAAGAAAATCGATATCCTGCTGTTCAATTGCCATGGCAATCTGTTCTACCGGCTTCTCCATGGCTTTTACAGCCTTAAGCGGTCCTATGGCGTCAACAGAAATGAAACTTTGAAAAAAATCTTTTTCATCTTCAGAATTGAATCCTATAAGAACCGGCTTTGGCTGTCTTTCTGTCTGATGGTAATATATATAGAGCGAAATGAATTGATCAGAGCGTTCAGAAATGATCTTTTCAAGCACAAACACAGGAAGAAGAATCTCGTATCCCACATGGCCGGCCAGCAAAATAATTCCGTCCTGATCTGTTTTTAATACTGTTCCTTCTATATATGCAATCATTAAACATTCCTGTCGCGGGTGATAAAAGCTCTATCTGGAGGTGACAAACAAAACATAGGCAGCATAACTGGGATTTTTTCTGGATTGAAATTCCTGAACAAACAAGAACAACAAAAATACTACTGAATCAATCTCCCGTTGCCAGACCTGAAAAATCCAGCAATTGCAAGAGCAAGAGCATCAGATGCATGAAATGGCCTTATAGCTTCCGGGTGGTTGAGAAATTGCCTGACAGATTTTTCAACTTGGTACTTGTC
>JADFYT010000147.1 GCA_015232935.1 Desulfamplus sp. | reverse complement strand
TTCCGAGGACAAGGAAAAGGGTTACCATCTTGCATGTCTGTCAAAAGTCAGATCAGATCTCTTGGTAAGAATACCGGTAGAGTCAAATGTCGATGCAAGTGTCCTCAATCTTGCTGCGTCCCCCCGCCATACGGCACGCATAAAAGAGTTCAGGCTTGAAAGCATAAAAGAGCAGGGGCTTCTTGTTCCTCCTGTAGAGAAAAGATATCTGGAACTGCCGCCACCTACGGCCCAGGATAATTTAGCTGATGTTACAAGGCTTATCAATTTCCTTAAGCTCAAACATGACGAGCATCGCCTTGTGGTTGATCTCAATGTCATGCGTCAGATTCCCGAGCTTTTAAGGGAGGGTGATTTCAAGGTTACTGCCACCATTATCAGGCCGGTTCGACAAGATGGAAAAAACCAGATCATACTTGTCGAACCCGGAGACACCACCAGCCGCAATTTCGCGGTTGCCATGGATATCGGAACCACAACAGTTTACGGAGAGGTGCTTGACCTGAATTCCGGAGAGGTGCTTTCAAGTTACGGAGATTTTAACGGGCAGATAAGCTATGGAGAAGATGTTATCTCCAGGATTATATTTTCAGAAAAAAATGGCGGACTTGATATACTTCAGAAAAAGGTGATAGAGACCGTCAACAATGTTCTTGGCAAAATAATAAAAAAAGCGGGAATCAGAAAAGATGAGGTATCCACAATTACTCTTGCCGGAAACTCGACAATGACCCAGCTTCTGCTTGGCATAAATCCAGGGTATATCAGGCGCGCGCCTTATGTTCCCGCGTCCATTCTATATCCACCCTTTAACGCTTCTGATATCGGCATTGATCTTGGCAGGCACACAATCGCACTTTTATATCCCGGAGTCTCAAGCTATGTTGGCGGCGACATTGTTGCCGGAGTGATGGGAAGCGGCCTGTACAAGAGCGACAAGCTCACCCTTTTTATGGATATCGGAACAAACGCCGAGATTGTCATTGGCAACAGGGACTGGATGGCCTGTACAGCCTGTTCAGCGGGCCCGGCTTTTGAAGGGGGCGGCATAACATTTGGCATGAGGGCATCCAAAGGGGCAATTGAGGATTTCTCCATTGATCCTGTAACCTTTGAGCCAATGATAATGACCAAGGGCAATGTAAGGGCAAAAGGAATCTGCGGCTCAGGGCTTATCACCATTGTCGCCTCGCTTTTTGAAAACGGGGTAATCAATAACCGGGGCAAATTCCATCAGGAGCTTGGTACAGAGCGTATCCGCCAGAAAGAAGGAATCTGGGAGTATGTTCTTGTGTGGAAGGATAACACCCAGATTGACAGGGATATAACCATTTCAGAGCCTGATATCGACAATCTTATTCGTGCCAAGGGGGCAATGTACAGCGGTGCCCTTACCCTGCTTGAGGAGGTTGGGCTTCATATCAACGACATTGAGCAGATTATCCTTGCCGGAGGGTTCGGCAGTTATGTGGATCTTGAAAGTGCCATGACAATCGGGCTTCTGCCTGAACTTGATCCCAACAAGGTTATATATCTTGGGAACGGCTCGCTTCTTGGCGCGAAGATGAGTTCATATACAAACCAGTTCAGACGCGATGTAGGCGAAGTTGTCAAGATGATGACAAACTTTGAGCTTGCAGAGACCCCATCATATATGGATCACTATGTCAGTGCCCTGTTTTTGCCCCACACCGAGCTTAACTATTTTCCAAAACTTAAAGAGAGGATGGATGCAAGAAAGGCAAACTAACTCAATATCTTCTTAATAAAAGGATCAATATGTCAGACATCAATTTGCTTGATATTATTTTTAAAGCCCAGAAGATAGCGTTTGAAAACAATCCCATGCCTTCGGCACAGGAGAGGATTGACAATCTTGACGCTCTTGAAAAGGGGATATTAAAATACAAGGATGAATTCATTGCATCTGCCAACATGGATTTTGGCTGCCGCTGTGCGGATGAAACAATGATCGCCGAGCTTATTCCCTCTGTTGAGGATATCCGGTATATCAAAAAAAATGTAAAAGGGTGGATGAAGCCTTCCTTGCGAAAAACCGGCATACTTTTTCAGCCAGCCAAAGCCATGGTGTTTTATCAGCCTCTCGGGGTCGTAGGAATCATCACACCCTGGAACTATCCGGTATATCTTTCCGCAGGTCCGCTTGCAGGTGTGCTTGGTGCCGGTAACCGTGCCATAATCCGCATGAGCAGAAATACGCCCGAGACTGCCAAGACTCTTCAGAAAATGACAAGAGAGTACTTTGAACAGGATCATGTGGCAGTCATGACTGCTGATGAGGGATCTGGCTCTGATTTTGCCGAACAAAAATGGGATCACCTGGTTTTTACCGGCTCAACCTCTGTGGGTCGCCAGGTGATGAGGGCAGCATCTTCAAATCTTACCCCTGTCACTCTGGAGCTTGGAGGAAAATCCCCTGCTATTATAAGCAAGAACTTTCCAATGCGGGAGGCGGCAGAGAGGATCGCGTTCGGCAAGGTGTTCAATATGGGCCAAACCTGCGTGGCTCCTGATTATGTATTATGCCCAAGGGTAAAAATTAATGAGTTTGTGAAGTATTTTAGTGCGTCTATATCAAGGATGTATCCAACCATGAAAAACAATACTCAATATACTTCAATCATAAATGAACAGGAGTATTTCAGGCTTCAGCATATTCTGGATGATGCAAGAAAAAAGGGGGCTGAGATTATAGCTCTTAATCCTGATCAGGAGCCTTATGACAGCACTAAAAACAGATGGAGCAACTCCAATAAAATAGCTGTAACCTTGTTGCTCAACGTAACAGACCAGATGATTGCGATGCAGGAGGAGATATTTGGCCCTCTTTTGCCTGTCATTCCTTACGACAAACCGGAAGATGCCATTGAATTTGTAAATTCAAGACCAAGGCCGTTAGCCCTCTATTATTTTGATTATGACAGCAGGCAGGTTGATTATCTTCTTGCTCACACCCACTCAGGCGGAGTTCTCATCAATGACACTCTGGCACATGTTCCTCAGGACGATCTGCCATTTGGCGGTATTGGAGATTCAGGGATGGGACAATATCATGGACATGAGGGATTCCTGAATTTTTCCAAGGCAAAAGGTGTACTTGTAAAGCCAAGATTCAACAGCGGGAAATTTGTTTATCCACCATACGGGAAGATGCTGCACCGGTTTCTCTACAAGATATTTCTTGGGTAATAAAAAAGCTTTATTAGACTTCCTGCAGAACCGGATTCTATTCCCTGATTTTACTGGATGAAAAGTGAGTTCTGCAGGATGTCTGTTATATTCCGGACAATGAATGTCCATTTGTTCAAAAAACTGCAAGAAGTATATTACACCGTCTCAAGCCATTGTTTTATTGTTTGATATACTTCAGGATGGTTGAGAAGATCCATATGGTTGATCTTGCGACCAACCCATTGATGTTTAACTGGAAAACAAAGATTCATGTCAGGATTGTCATGATATCCCAAAGCACTGTTTAACGTCACCAGGCCGTCTCCGACAATGCTCTCACCCAGCCTGCACGCGTCTTCATCCCCTATGGTTGTGCCAATTGTGTAGCACTGTACGCCATCCGGCAAGGGGACAGGTGTGCGATTGTCGCCTGAAACGCAGAATCTCTCCTGTCCGTCCCAGTCCTCGTCAATCAGGTTTCCGCAACGCAGGTCTGTAAGGCCGGAACTTCTGATCTTTCCCAGGCGGGCAAAAGGTGCACTGTACGGGTTTATTTCAAGCAGAATATCAATCCAGTTCCCCCCTTTTGCCAACGGTGCCCCATGATGCGGTGTTCCAAGAAAAACAATCTTTCTCAAATGGTTAATCCATGTATGACCGGCAAGTTTGCCATAATGAATTCCGCTTCGGCAAACAAGTCCTCCCATGCTGTGGGCTATTATCGCGATCTCTATGGGCTGAGGTAACTGGCGAGTGAATGTTTCCATAAGTTGTGAAAAAAGCCTGCCGTTTTCCGAAACATGAAGTCCTGTATTGTAATTAAGATATACCGGCAAATATCCAAGATCGCGAGCAAGTGCCTCTCCATGATCGTGCCCATGCCTGTTCCACTCCAGGTCATTCATGCATAATCCATGCATCATAAGGGCAATCTTGCCGCTATATTTAATCATCTCAACTGAAAAGGAGTCCTGGTCAACAGCCACAGGCTTTCCGTTTCTGCGTAACTGCATATTGATGGCAAGAGGATTTTCAGAGGCTGCCAGATGATCGCCAAGTACGCCATTCAAGGCAGCCAGGACTGCTTCGCGTCCCGGATCCGGCTTTTTTCCCCTATCTGTGCCGATCAGCGATTCCAGGTGCCCCAGAGCGGCATCCATACCATCACCTACCAATCCTGACACAGCTCGGATATTCCGGTAAACCAGGCCTGTTATCCCTTTTGTCCTGTTCTGATCTGACTTGCCAAGAAGTCCGGCAATGGTTGAGACGGTGTAGTGCATATCTTCCACAATATCGGTAATCCCGTTAGTTGCCTCAACAGCAAGGCGTCCCATGCCACGAATGTCTGAAACTTTTATTTTGTTTTCCATGCTTTTCTCATCTTGTAGTTATGATTCCTGTTCAGGAATTTCATTGCTCAGGAATTTCAATATATGCCCTGGAGATGACTGATTCAGGCACACTCCTGGCGGCCATGAAAGGTTGCTGTAAAAATACACTCTGGTTTTCATGAATCAAGGCGGCTGAAATCAGGCAATACAACTCCTGGCAAATAGAGTTTTATAATTTTTTCGAGCTCTCTTATTCCAAATGGCTTGAGCAGACAGCCATCAAATCCATATTTCTTAAAATCTGATATCGCCGGGCTGTTGGGCGATCCTGTAACCAGGATCGCCCTGTTTTTGAATCCTTGTTTTCGCAGTGCCTTTAAGGTGTCAATGCCGCCTATGCCCCCATCTATATTCTGGTCAAGAAGAATCAGGTCTATTTTTCTCTTGTTTTTTACTATTTCCTCAAAAATATCTATCGCCTCTTTGCCGTGACTTGAAGATAAAACCTCGCAGCTTAAAATCTCAAGCATTTTTTCAAGCGTTTCTCTGAGAAGTGCGTCGTCCTCCATAAACAGGACGGTCGGTTTTTCTGTAACTGGAGGAAGGCTTTTTCTTTTGCCGGCATATGGAGCAAGGTTTACCAAAGGCAGATAGATGACAGCGGTAGTACCCTTTCCGTGGGTTGACAATATTTGAAGATTTCCCCCGTTTTTTTGCACGATAGATTGAGCAACAGCAAGCCCCAGCCCCATGCCTTTTTGTGCCCCCATGGATTTTGTTGTGAAGTAAGGGTCAAATACCCTGAACAGATCGGATTTATTGATGCCTTGCCCTGTGTCCGAGACAGATATTTTAATATGGCTGCGGTACTTTTGTTCGGTATTGGGGAGAGAGACAGATTCTATCTTTATACTCAACTCTCCTCCAGAAGGCATGGCTTCAATCGCGTTTATCAGAATGTTTTTAATGGCAACAATCAATAGCTCTGAATCTGCCTCTACAACATAAATATCTTCAGGAATACTGCATGTCAGCTTTATTTTATCCTTATTTGACAAACCTGCCTGCTCGATTGCCGGATTCAATATGTCATGTATTTCCACAAATGACTTGTTCAGCATCGTACATCTGGACAGGGTGATGAACTTGTGAGTAAGATCTCTTGCCTGTTCACAGGCTCTTTCTGCGGCTTCAAACAGCTTGCGTTTGGAAGATTGCTTCATCTCTTCCCGCAAAAGGGAAATATTGCCCCATATTACCGTCAACAGATTGTTATAGTCGTGTGCGATTCCACCGGACAAAATTCTGAAAGCTTCGGATTTTCGCGTAAACAGCAGAGATTCCTCTCTCTGCTTCATGTCGGTTATGTCTCTTAGAATGTGTACAAACAGTGTTTTTTCGCTGTTCTCAAGATACAGTGGGTCAACTGTTACCTGAAACCATCTGCCATCCTCAGCCTGAAATTCCATGCTTTCACGCTCTCTGTTTTGTACAGATGGTATGACCGGACAATCTGATACAGGAGTTCGTGTGCAGTGTATGACTTCATAGCACTTCTTTCCTATAAATTCCTCAGGAGATTTGTTCAAAAGTTTTTTTACACCTTGATTCGAGTGCTTTATGTTGTGATCCTGATCTATGATACAGACCCAGTCCGCTATGGCATCAAAGGTTTTTTCCCAAACTGTTCTG
>JADFYT010000146.1 GCA_015232935.1 Desulfamplus sp. | reverse complement strand
CGTTTGGTTGCCATGCTTATTTTCCTGAAACTCGCAGCGTTCATGTTTTTTGTTATTTACAAAAATATTGGGATCAGGATGCAGGCTGTTATGTTCTGTGCCATTATTGTGATACTTGTGGGTTCAGTTCTTGGGATCTACTCTCCGGTAGATGCTTTTTTTTCCATAAAATTGAACACCATATCGCTTTTGATCGGCATGTATATCATCTCAACCACGCTGGATCAGGCGGGATTTTTTGACTATGTGGCATACAGGATTTACAAGCTGGCGGGTAATGACCGGACAAAGATATTGATAATGTTCTGCATTATCACATATATATTTTCTCTTCTTGTCAATAATCTGACCACCATACTGGTTATTATCCCGATGACTCTCAATCTGGCTGCACGAATAGGTTTTGACCCAAGACCCGTAGTTATCGGAGAGGTAATATCATCAAATATAGGCGGAGCCTCAACCATGATAGGTGATTTTCCGAACATGCTGATAGCCTCGGAGGCCGGAATAGGATTTAACCAGTTTATAGTCTTCATGATGCCGATTTGCATGATACTTTTTGCGGTCATGCTGATCTGTCTGAAGTACAGGCTCGTTTTTTTTGACAATCCTTCTGATAATGGCAATGAAAACAGTTATGAGGATGAGGATAAAAGTGAGAGTAGCAGGGATAGACTGACTTACAGACTGACCATGCCGAAATTTACTGCAAGAGAGAGAAAAACCATAAAAAGAGCACTTTTTATACTTGTTCACATGCTTATGCTCTTTAGCCTCTCTGACCTGCTTTCGCTCAACCCCTCTGCTATCGCACTGACCGGCGGTCTTTCAGTCTATCTTTTTTCAGGCATGAACAAAACAGCACTGCTCAGGCAGATATCTTTTAATGATGTCTTTTTCTTTACCGGTCTTTTTATAATTGTAGGAGGACTTGAAGCCTCAGGACTTATGCAGTATGTCACACGCTTCATCATGGAAATCTCGATGGGCAAGCCCTGGTTGTGCTGCATGGTGGTAATGTGGGTAGCTGCCTTTATTACGGCTTTTTTAAGTGCTGGCCCAACCACAGCTCTTTTTTTCCCGATAGTCGCGGGAATAGGCACGGTGCCTCCCCATAATATAATATGGTGGTCTCTCTCTCTTGGGGTTCTGGCCGGCTCATCTGCAACATTGACCGGTGCCACGGCAGGACCTGTCGCAACCACCCTTGTGGAAAATTTCAGTCAGAGATATGGATATCGCAAGGCTCAAGGTGCGAGATTTACCTTTCGGCAATTTTCAGGTGCAGGGATCCCTATAGCGATTGTTTTTTTAATTATTTCAAATATTTATATCTTGTTGCTTAACATGAGATAACGGCCATGCCCTGATGGGCACAACGAAAAATGAAAGTCTTGTGATTACAGATATCTCAATAGACTTTCACATAAATATATTGTCAAGGAGTTGTGAATTATGAATGCAAAATCAAGATGCGATACATGCGAATTAAAGGGATACAGTCCTGAGTTGTGCAGGTTGCATTTCAGGAATATGGCAAAAATCCGTCATGATAGTTCGTCTGCCCATGGCAATGTGGAGTGTGCCCATTACAGGCCATCCACGATAGCCCATTATGGAAAGACCGCGGCAGTGGGGGCAGGAGTGGGGCTGATAGCCGCCTGCGGAAGCATGGCTGTAATACCTTCTGTGGCTCTCAAGGCTCTTTTCGGGCATGTGGCGGCAGTCAAGATGAGTGCCGGAGCAGGAGGTTCAGTCGCGGGGGCGGGGATCAACATTTTCAGAAAAACAAAAAAAGAGACCGGCAAATCTCTTGAGACAGATAACAGGAAAAAAAACAGTAAAAAGAGAAGGCATCTTTACTTCCCTTTGAATGTAACCGGAGGTAACTTAAATGGTTGAGAGTTTCAGCAGTTACGAAGATCGAAAAAAAGATATATATTCCAAAAGAGAGTATCTGAAAAAAACGCGTTCCAGTGATATCTCTTATGATCAATATGACTATGGCGAGAGCGTCTGGGATGAAAAAAAGGTAGGTTTTACCGATGTGATGCAGGTTGGCAGCAAGGTTCTGATTGGTGGCGGCATCGGACTTTTAGGTGGTGTGGCTGTAATAGCAGTCGCGGCAAGTGCGGCAGAGGTTGTGGTCGCTGGTGTTGTAACCAAAATAGCGGGCGTTGTGGGCGGTGCCGCTGGACTCAGTTGGGGACTTAACAGAATCAAGAAAAAAAAGAACCTGAACTCTCAATAGACCCCATTGTCTGAACAGAATGAGTGCATGTATGTAATAATCATGCCCTTAGGGGTGTTATGACAATCATCCCCTGAAGGATAAACGAACGAGGTTATACAATGACTGTTACAGCCAAGAAATTTATTGAGTGCCGCCAGTGCGGTGAGAGGATGGATATTCTTACGGTTAAAAAGTACAACGGAAGCTGGCCTGGCATATTCATGGCAAGCGGGGCGGTATGCATTCTTTTTATTGGGGGTCCTGTGCTCGGAGTCCCCCTGCTGCTGCTTGGAGTCTATCAGTACACTGCTAAACAGACCATAAGCTATTGCCCCTCCTGCGGCTATCACTACAGGATTTTTGTAAGTGATGAAAAATGAATGTAAAGTGCTGATGCTAAATGGGTAAGATTGAAAGAATTTTAGAAAAACTATTTAGAGGACAATCAGATGCAAATCTGCCTTTTTCTGAGTTATGCAATATTCTGATTCATTTCGGGTTTGAGAAACGTATAAAAGGCGATCACCACATATTTACACGCAATGATATTGCGGAAATTATAAATCTTCAACCAAAGAACGGCAAATCTAAAGTGTATCAGGTCAAGCAGGTCAGAAATATTTTGCTTAAATATAAAATAGGATAAAAGGAATAATGCAACCAAAATATGAAATTATTTTATATTGGAGTGAGGAAGATGATGCGTATATTGCTGAAGTTCCTGAATTAGCGGGCTGTATGGCTGATGGAACAACATATCAGGAAGCTTTGCAAAATGTTGAAGTTATAATTAATGAATGGATAGGTACTGCAAAAGCCCTGAACAGATATATCCCCGAACCAAAAGGGAAATTGATGTATGCCTGATGCTATGACAGCTCTATTTTGCTTCTTTTATGGTAACGTTTCTGTTTCAGACAGAAAGATGGTTTTACTCAACGCGGGAACATGTTGTTTACTCAACAACAACAGCACCTGTTATGCAGTTTTTAGCACATGTGCCGCACCCTGAGCACAGACCCTTATTTATGCGGCAGTAGGGCGGTGCGAAAAAACCTTGTTTTACGATGGTTATTGCATCCATAGGGCAGTTGATAAAGCAGTTTTTGCAGCCGGCACATATTTCAGGGTCAATTCTGGATTTTGATTCGCTCTGTTTTTTGCTCTTTTTGGGCGACGTGTTTCCAGCCGGATCTGTAATCGCACCCATTTTGCAGGTGCTAAAGCAGGTTCCACACTCTGTACACATGAATTCGTCAATTTCAAAACGAACCTTGATTGTGCCTTCGATTGCATTTTCAGGACACTTTTTGGCACATGTGCCGCAGCCAATACAGTTGTTGTTAGTTTGATAGGCCATGAGCCTTTTTTACCTGTCTGGTTGAATTTAAAATAAACGGTCATGGTCATTTCTGGCCACCCCGAATTATAAAACTTGAAATGCATTGTAGTGGTAAATAATCCTATACCTTGCCACCTGCAAACTTTATAGTAGAGCCATGATTGGAGTCAAGCCAATTGTTTGTCCAACATCTTCTGTGAAAATGAACTCTTGTTTTTATGATTCGGGTGCGGATAGTGCTGAATATATTTGTCTGAATCAGGATAGCCAGGATTTACAGGATCAATAAGGATTTGTATTCTGTAAATCCTTTAATCCTGAATATCCTGATTCTGACAGTGTTGACAAGGTTCTTGACTGATAGATGTCGATTTTGAGTAATATAGAATACCTTACAGCGGCAAAAAAAGGTGAGTTAATGGGCTCTCTTGCGACAACAGGAAAATACAGTGCGGCAACGGTTGAGTATGCTGGCAGGATTTCGATAAGCTATGTCAAGCGAAGCGGCTGTGCTGTGATTTCTGGTGTTAAAAAGATAACTTCTCCGGCAGTTAGTGTTGTTGCAAAACCATTTGTCTATTTAAAACAGAGAAAGGCAAGAGCTATTCGTGAGAAGGAGTTGCAGCAGAAGGCTGTAGAGGATAAACTGTTGCGGGAAAAGCAGTTTCAGGAGAGTATTCTGCGAGATCAGGAGATCATTCTGCGTGAAAAGAGCCTTCATGATGAAAAGATAAGATCGCTTGAAGAGAAAATACTCCAGATTGAGAAACAGCTTGCCTCAATAGAAAAAAATGGTGTGAAAGTCTCCTCTCCTGTTAATGTGGTTAAACCAAAGCCGATACTGACGCAGCACAAAAGCTCATTGTTGCTGGCAATTGTAAATGAAAACAGGGCGTTAAGAGACTAAGAAAAATTAATTCAAAATCTTGCCCTCAGGGTAGGGTTCTGTCATTATTCAAACAAACTCTTATGTATTAAAAACAGGGGATTCACAGGCAACGTATCAATACTGAGCCATGTTAAACAAATCATACAGGAGAATTCTATAAAAAGATGACAGCCCATAAAATACTCAATATCGGCATTGACCTTGGAACATCAAGAAGCGTCATTGTCTGCGATAACGGAATAAGAACATATATCTCGAGCTATGTGGGGTATCCCAAAGATGCTGTTTCCCAGAAGATGCTTGGCAGGGATATCGTCTTTGGTGATGAGGCATTGAAGAACAGGCTGGCATTGAATCTGTACAGACCTTTTGACAAAGGCGTTCTTTTGCACTCAGACGATCCTGACAGGAACAAGGATGAGTATGAAAAGGCCAAGAGTGTCGCAAAGGAGCTTCTAAGGCAGCTTGTTCAGGTGGTTACACGGGATGAGCCTGAAGGGATGATTCTAAGAGGTGTTATCGGGGCTCCCTCCCTTGCCACCCAGAACAACAAAAAAGATCTTCTTGATATTGCCGACAATGTTCTTGATGATGTACTTATAGCATCAGAGCCGTTTACTGTGGCATATGGGCTGAATCTCTATTCCAATGCCCTTATTATTGATATCGGAGCCGGAACTACGGATTTGTGCAGGATGCACGGGACAATTCCGACAGAAGATGACCAGATTACAACCTTCAAGGCAGGAGACCATATTGACAGGGTGTTCCTTGATCTTATAAGAAAAAAATATACAGACGCCAATCTGACCATGAACATGGTCAAACGGTTCAAGGAGGAGAATTCCATACTCTCGTCCCAGAGCGAAAGTATCTATATTGAACTGCCTGTCAAGGGCAAACCTACCCAGTGTGATGTTACAGACGAAATAAAGGCTGCGTGCCGATCGATTGTGCCCGAGATTGTGGAGGGGGTAAGAAAACTTGTGGCAGATTTTGACCCCGAGTTTCAGGATGGCCTCAAACAGAATGTAGTGCTTGCAGGTGGAGGAAGCCAGATCGTGGGTCTGCAAAGAGAGATAGAAAAATATATGAAGGCGACTTTGGGATACGGCAAGGTAACCAAGGTTGAAGAGCCGCTCTATGCGGGTGCAGGCGGTGCTTTGATGCTTTGCAAGGATATGCCAGAGGAGTACTGGGATCAGCTTAAAAAGAGGTAAGTGGAATCAACTCAAAAATGAGACAAGGAGGACATCAGATGGAAGAAAACATGGAAAGAGAAGATCAGAACAAAAAAGGTGTCAGATATACAATGACGCATCTTGGTGACATTGTGGTTGGTGCTCTGGACAGATTCTGGAGTGCGGCAGTATCCTCTACCAAAGGGATTACCCTTACATACAACATTCATGAGCTCAAGCACAAGAAGATTAAGGTTCAAAGAGAGATAGGCCAGAGAGTTACCCAGATAAGGGAACGCTCCCCCGAGCTTGAGATTTTTGAAGATGAGGAGCTGTCAAAACTTTTTTCCGAGCTTGGAGATATTGAAAACAGTATCAATATCAGCATCTACGAAAGAGAATCACGACTTTATCCTGGAAAGACCATGAAAGAGCAGTGTGCCTGAAACTCTTATTGGTAGTCATAGCTAAACGGGCATGATTGACATGTATTAATCACCCCCAAATATAAAAATGATAGTCATTTTCACGGTAAAGAATTCAATGCGATATAACAAAAAATATGAAATATGAAGTTGAAGTCAAAGAGAGA
>JADFYT010000145.1 GCA_015232935.1 Desulfamplus sp. | reverse complement strand
CTTTTTGATTGTTTTTCATTTTCTGGATCATAATACCCTCCTAAAAAAATAATTACGTTGATTAAAAAAACAGTCTAAAAAACTGTTCAGTCTTTGGCTACTATTAGAGCATATAACATGCCAATGGATATTATTTATCAATAACATATTGATTATGCTTACTATATTATTAATATTGAACTAAAAATCATAAAATGGATGAGCTTGATATTTATGAATCAGGGTCAATCTTTGGCAGAAGGATGACAAAAATTGTTAGTTGATATAGTGCCTTTTAACAGAGTTGATCAAAGATATGCTGTGGATTGACAAAAACAGCCTTCAAGCGTACATTTTAATTGTCAACCCTGGAGTGAGTACCAGAATTACATATAATGTAAAGGAGAAAATCATGCTTGTTATTAACGCAAAAGAAGTCAGGAGCAACTTTAGCTCCATTCTGGATGAAGTTGAAAAAGGGGAGGATATCATTATAACTCGAAGAGGAAAACAGGTAGCCCGCATTACCAATATTGATGATAAACCGACTCCTTTAAAAGGACTAAAAGATTTCCGAAAACGAATCAATATTAAAGAGGAGGCACTCAGTAAAACTATTATAAATCAAAGAGAAGAGGAACGCTACTGATGCTTTACATTGACACAAGTGTTCTGGTCGCATATTATTGCCCTGAGTCCATGAGCGATCAGGTAGAAGGTATATTAATTAACGCAGACAACCCAGCTGTGAGCCAGCTAACAGAAATAGAGATTGCCTCTGCAATAGCACGAAAAATCAGAGAACATGCCTTTTCCAAAGAAGATGGTTACAATATCTTATCTTTATTTCAAAAACATATAGATCAAAAGAGCTTTATTTATATTCCCATTCAGACCAAACATTACGCTATTGCAAAAAACTGGCTCACCCAATTTAACACTCCGCTAAGAAGCTTAGATGCAATACATCTTGCTATTGCATACAAAAAGAAAATACCAATACTTACCGCTGATGCAAAACTTGCAAGCTCAGCTAAAATACTTGGTATTGAGGCAATACTTGTTACTTGATTTTAATTGTGGCTATTAGTCAGCGGAAGGAAGAACCCCGCACCAGAGACTCTCGCACCTCAGAATTGTAAAGATCCATCCCGTCATCCCGCATTGCCATGGCAAGGATGTTGTTGCTGCTCAGATATGAAATATTTTCCCTGGAAAGATACAAAGATGCAAATATCGGGATCAGCTTTTTTAGTTATGGCAAGAGAATTGTATTTAAAAACTTCTGAAGCGAACTTATATCCCAAGACTGAAGTCTTTGGTTTTACGGTCTGAAGGCGATTATTATAATGAAAAGGAGAAAACCATGCAAACGCATCACCTTAAAGCAACCATATCGGATGAAAGACGTATTGTAATAAACGGGCTGCCCTTTAGTCCTGGAGACGTAGTGGAAATAACCATAAAAGCTTATCAGGAAAAAATTAAAGAATATGAATCTTGCTATCCATTGAGAGGTAAGCCGTTCAGATATATTGACCCATTCGGTAGTGTAGCTGAAGATGAGTGGGAAATCTTAAAATGATAATAATTGACACGCATATATGGATATGGTGGACTCACGACATTAATCGTCTTAACAATGTTCAGTCAGAAACTCTGAACGATAATGAAACAAATATCATAGGTGTAAGTGCTATTTCGTGTTGGGAGATTGCAAAGCTCTTGGAGTATGGAAAGATAGAGTTATCATGTCCAATTGAAGAATGGTTTCAGAAAGCCTTGAGTTATCCAGGGGTAAAACTTATTCCTATTACACCTGAAATAGCAATAGAATCAACCAGATTACCTTGCGGTTTTCATAAAGACCCTGCGGATCAGCTTATTGTGGCGACAGCAAGGGTATTCTGCTGTCCACTTGTAACATCTGACAAGAAAATACTCGCATACAAACATGTAAAAACAATAGGGTAATTTCACTTCTGCAAAAGATACTCTCTCACCTCAGGATTGTACAAATCCATCCCGTCATCCTGCATTGCCATGGCAAGAATGTTGTTGCTGCTCAGATATGAGATATTTTCATTGGAGAGATACAAAGATGCAAATATCGGGATCAGCTTTTTTTCACCAATCACTGGAAACCATGATTTGAGCTCAGGAATCAGCCGGATAAAATCAGAGATATATTCTGTTCTTGGAGTGGCTTTTGTTTCGATGACAAATATGAGATCCCTTGTTTCCGCTACAACATCAAACTCCCGCCGGGAAGTTCCGGCCGTATTGAGTTTACGCAGGCGAACCGCAAAAAAATCCAGATCCTCAATCTGAAAGTATTTGCGTGCAATACCAGCAACGCTTGGAGCTACGATATCTTCCACAATGGTTCCCATTTTATTGGCCAGATCGCCCCATTGCTTGTTCATCCGTTTCCTGTCGG
Source organism: Desulfamplus sp. (assembly GCA_015232935.1). Lineage (GTDB taxonomy): Bacteria > Desulfobacterota > Desulfobacteria > Desulfobacterales > Desulfobacteraceae > Desulfamplus. The sequence goes on along the minus strand of JADFYT010000145.1, from coordinate 3,903 downwards.
CTTCGCTGTCGATTTTATATTGTTTCATCTCATCCTTGAAGTCTGTCATCTCATCCTTGAAATCCTTCATCTCATCCTTGAAGTCTGTCATCTCATCCTTGAAATCCTTCATCTCATTCTTGAAGTCTTTCATCTCATTCTTAAAGCCTTTCATCTCCCACTGAAAAGCTTTGTTTTCTCTTGTCAGCTCTTTAATAGCCATATCTGTTCTCATGGATTGATAGACCAACTCCATCATGGCTCTTTCAAGATCACTAACCCGTTCATTTAATGCCGGCTCTGCCATTGTCAGCCTCCTTTCACATATCCATTAAAAGCTGTTCCGCTATACACATTTACGCCTGATTTGTGCCATATCAGTAATACCCATCATCACCTTGAGTATTCCATCCTGTTTTAACGAGTATATTTTATGGCTTGCAGCGGTTGACTTCAAGATTTTAACCGCGTCATCTATTTTTTGCAACGCACTTTTTTGACTCTCACGGCCATTGTGTGTGCTGCCGGCAAAAACAGCCTGATCAGAACTATCTTTAATGACAGACTTTATGGCATCACTGTTGACAAGAAGCTCATGTATTCCAACTTTTCCCTTATATCCTGTATATCCGCAATCAGGGCACCCGTCAGGGCAATGGCCGTAAATCACAATATTGTCTTTATCAAGATTATCAAGAAATCCCAGGGGATCCTCTCCAAATTCATCAGCAAGCATCTGTATCGTATCCGAGGAAGGTTGTCTGCACTTTTCGCATAATCTCCCCGCAACTCTCATAGCAACAACGCACACAAGAGAATCTGCAAAATGGATCGGGTTTACCCCTGTTTCCAGGATTTTCCTGACAGCATCGGCAGCATCGAGGGCATTCAAGGCACCAAATAGAAGATGGCCTGTCAAAGAGGCTTTAATGGCAAGCGATACTGTTTTATATTCCTCCAGATCTCCAAGCATGATTACATCAGAACTGGCCAGCATAAAGGCTTTGAGAAGGGATGGATAATCAAGACCTTTATCAGGTTGAATCTCTGTCTGGCGAATCCCCTTGTGGTCAATTTCAACAGGGTTTTCAGCACTGCATATTTTCTTTTCAGGCGTGTTGACAAGCTCTAACGCGGAGTGCAGTGTCGTTGTTATTCCCGAATCCGCAGGGCCTGCCACAAGAATCAGACCAGACGTTCTGTTGTCAAGGATATCAAGAAACAAACCGCGATTGTGTTCAGTAAATCCAAGTGCCTGCAAAGTCATTGGTTCCAGAATTTTAGAGAACTTGAGAACCACATCCTCCCTGGAGCCTATAGTAGGCAGCGTTATGACGCTCAGATCTATGGCACCGGTCTCTTTGCTTTTAAACCTGATTTTTCCATAAAGTGTTTTAGCCCTGAGGGTAATGTCAATATTTGCCATGATTTTAATTCTGAATATGGCATGCAAGGCTAACTTGTTGGTAATTTCGGTGTAGATTTTGCAGATTCCGCCAATTCTAAAGCGGATTATAACATTCCTGGAATTTATAAGAGGCTCGATATGGATAGCGGTCGCATCTCTTTGATGGGCTTGAATAATCATCTCATTGACAAACAAGGTAACCTGATTGTCTGTATTGTTGTCAAACGAGCTCTCTTCAATATACACACTTTCGGATACTAAAGAGAGGCTATCTGCCAGGTCAGACATTTTTTCATCAACAGACGGGTGAGTTTTTTTGACTTTTGACCTATCCTGACCGGTTTCCGTCTGGTAGTCCTGACGAATGGATTCCAATTGCCTGATCTGGATATTGGAACTTTTGGTTTCAGGAAGCTGCTTTAGTTCATTGATCAATTGCAGATATATTTTATCTGCTTCATCATAAAGCCCCTGGTCTGAATAAAATTTTGCTTCATTCAATTTTAAATCAAACAGGGTTTGATCAATAACAGGCTTGTTCTTTTCCATTATTTTTTACTGAGAGTCACAAAAGGGATTGTACCAATATCAAAAATCTGGGTGCTATAATCAGAAAAACTGTTTTGCCCCTCTTTCAGACCTGTAAAAGGATGTGTCCTGTCGTCATAGACTTCAGTAACAGGAACAATGGATACCCTGCCGTCAAAAGAGCACAGAACAGCTCTTTTATATTGAATCTCCTGATTGGTTAAAAGATGGACATCGACATTCATCTGCTTAAGGGTAGAATTACTCACACCTGATAAATGACCTTTCATATTTTTGGACAGGTTCTGAAAAAATGAGGAAAATTCTCCGAGCACAAGTGTCTGGGTTTGACTGATGTTTTTCAAGAGTCTTGATGGAATCTTGTAGATATTGTAGATTTTATCATCTGGAAAAGCGACAATCTGGTCGTCTATTTTAAAACACCTGACCGAGATATAATCAACAGCATCAATATTTAAAGCGGATACAGAAGCATCCTCAGAACTCCGCACAGCACGTTCTGGTTCTTTTGTATCCTCAACCGAAGACACATCACTGTTATCTTTATTTTCAACTGAATCTGTCTCCAGTCTGCCTGTTTGTCCATCAGGGGCACCTGAGATCAAGTTATCGTCAAATTGAAGGTCATCCGAAGTAATCTCGTCATACTCGATATCGTCTGTTGTGATCTCCTCAAACGAAGCGATACTGTCAATCTCTTGTTCAAATCCAATTGCGTCAGAACCGAGCTTGTCAAAATCTATCTCCAGTCTGTTATCCTGACCTGTTCCAGTCTCACTATCGAGACCAGAAGCAGCTGGAGCTGTTCCATCAAATTGCATTTCATCCAGCTCCATTTCATCAAATGCGATTTCGTCTAATGGAACCTCCTTGAGGTTCATCTCAAGGGCGGAAGTTTTTTGAACCTGATCAGCATCTGAGGCCATATCTTCAAAATCAAGACCATCAAAGCTTATATCATCATATTGACCGACTTCATCGTCAGCATCAGTATATTCCATGTCAACATCATGCCCTATACCGGAACTTGCGGGTAATGAACTGACTGTCTGTGCCAGTTCATTAATCTGACTGGAAAATTTCAGGCCAAGATCACTGATCTGATTATTCATTGCATGATTCAAGTGGGTCAACTCATATACTTTTTGTTGCAGAGTTATATTTTGTGCCTCCATGGCTGCGAGTCTGTTTTCACAAAGCTCCAGACGCGACAAGATGGTAACTATAATCTGGGAATTTTGAACAGGTTCGGCTGCTACAGGTTCGACTTTGGACTGTACTGTCACAGCAACATCTTCATATTGAGTCTCGGTTTTTTGCACAGCATCAGGATCAGCCTTGACTTTTGCGATTTTTCCCTTTAAATCCATTACCTTATTATAGGCTGTATTTTTTTTGCCTACAATTGTCGCATCATCCAGCCCATCTTTATTGATGGATTTGAAGGTTTTAACGATAAGCTCCATTACATTATGAGTTTCAGGCAATGCCTTGTCTTTTGACTTTTCAAGATAGCGGACAATGCTTATCAGCATCTTTAGCATGTCCTGATTATGCTTTCCAGAATACTCAGGTGTAATTTTGTTTAGAAAATCAATGAATTTTTTGATGTTTTTTTTCAGAACATTCCCACTCAATAGCAAGCATATACTCTTGAATAAGATCAAAATTATCAGGCTTTTTCTCATCTTCCTCTGAAAAGATATCATCTTCATCAGTAAAAAGAGCGTCTATGGCCATAAAAGCATCGTTCGTTAATTTTTTTACATCAATTTCTTCTGTCATATCAATCACTCAATTCAGATTTTTAGGGTCAGTAAAATCCTGCTTCATAAGATTCAATTCAGCAGATATCACTATTTTGGACATATTGCACCAATCTGGCTACTGTTTTTTTTTTTTTTTTTGGATGGCGGGCAAAAAACTCTTGAATAACTGAATAGTCTGATACTCCTCTCGACATTTTA
>JADFYT010000144.1 GCA_015232935.1 Desulfamplus sp. | reverse complement strand
TAATTGTGGGAAGTTCAGGATTAACATTAAACAGATTCCAAAGAACTGACTGATCTGCTTCGCTTAACTTTCTCCTTTGAGAAAACACTGGACTTGAATCTGAAAGTGCAATATTCCCGGATACGTGCATGACTTAATCCTTCCATAAGTTGTTTTATTATTGGTGCGGGGGATTAAGTCTTGCACTTTTTAGTTCATTTGGGAATGTATTTTAGAATGTCCAATTTATTATGCCTTAATATTCAATATGTTGTACATATTTTTAAGAAACACTGTAAAGAGTCCGTGCTACAAACTTTTATGAAAAACAATTGTGCACTTTTCAACAAGGCAAGAGTAAGCCGAATGTTTACAAAATGCATTTCTATTTTAAGAGCTATGGGAATCCAACTTGACGTAGAGAATAATGATTCCACCGGCAAGGGCGACAACTGCACTTGCAAGAAAGAGATATGCATGAAAATTATCGTAAAAGATGCCGCTAACCATAAAACCGGTCATCATTCCGGCACCATAGGTTACAGCATTGTTTACTGCCTGACCAAAGGTTGTACCCTCCGCGGAGAGCCTGTCAATGGCAAGGATGCTTGCGATGTGAAATGAGCCGTAGGTAAATGCATGCAATAGTTGCGAAACAAGTATGACTATAGAGGCTGTGTGTATGTGGTTGAGCAGAAAGATGTCATGGGATGTTGAGGTCAAAAAAAGAAGCAACCATCTCACAAATGCCGCACCAAACGAGATGATCATGACAGCTTTGAGATTAAATCTTGAAAATATACGGTCAGAATTTACCATTACCGCAATTTCGGCAATGGAGGCCAATGCCCATGCAAATCCTGTAAAACCTGTTCCAAATCCAAGAGATTCAAGGTAGATTGAAAAAAAACCATAGTATGCACCATGGCTTGCCAGCATCAAAAAAGCGGCAAAAAGAAAAAGTGAAGTTTTTAAGGAGAAAAAATCTCTGAACTCTGACCACGATCGTCCTGACACTTCCTCTGATTTCTTCTCTTTTTTTAATAGTTTGTTGCCTATTTCTGATTTTTCACACAGTTTTTTCTCAACCCCTTCACCACCTTTAATGTTTTCAGCGGCTTCAATTTTTTCATTGTTATCTTTTTTTTTACGATCCGGCATTTTAAGAGATAGCAATGACTGCATTACCATGCCAGCCAGAATGAGTGGAATTATTATCTCTGTAGGATAAACAAGCAGTATTTTCCCAAGCACCAGAGATACCCCGATAAAGGCAATGGTTCCCCATACTCTGGATCTCCCGTATTTTTTCTTTTCCTTGCCAAGTATATCCATGGCAAAGGCTTCAATAAAGGCGATAATGGGGGCATAAAAAACAGAATATACAGTGAGGATAAGCAGGATCGGGATAAATGCTGTTGTTAAAAAAAGAAGAGACCACAAAAAAGCACTGATCAAGGTACAGAGTATAAAGATTGATTTTCGTGCATTGAATCTGTCTGCCGCCATAGCCCAAAGTACAGGGAAAATAACGACTGCCGCTGTTTTTACAGATGAAAGAAGACCAATTTCAAAGCCGGAAAATCCAAGGTGGTGGCAAAACAGGTTAAAATAGGGAAGAACAATTCCGAGAGTTCCGAAATAAACAAAGTATTGGGCGGCTAATAGTAATTTCATATTTTGCAAGACGTTCTTGTTAATAGGCGTTTTTTTCCGCAATAAATACGATGTATTGACGAATGATCAGATTGTTGGACATCCTGCAAAACTCGATTTTATTCCTTGATTGTACTGGATGAAAAGGGAGTTTACAGGATGTCTGTTGAATTGCGTTCCGCAATAATAATGAAGCAGGGGACAAATACAGAATATATCCGCCCCCTGCTGTTTAACTTATTGACTGTGCATAGCACCAAGTTCCATGCCAAGCTCCAGTGCATCCTGGTTCATCTCTATAAAATCTTTCGGGATACTGCTTTTCAACACCTTCATCACAGACGTTGGTTTTATAAACTCGGTGACACCTAAAAGGGATCCCAACATGCAGATATTAAAAACAATAGGCTTTTTGATCTTGTCCATCACAGTCTCATACATCGGCAGTTCAATCTGTTTTGCATCCACCTTTTTAGTGGTTTTGACGAATCTTGAGTCGGTAAGAACAAGTCCGCCGGGTCTTATCATGGCAGAGTAACTGATATAGGATTCCTGGGTCAGACAGACCAGGATATTTGCCTGATTCACCTCAGGATAATATATAGGATCATTGGATATTATGACATCGCTTCGGGTTGAACCGCCACGGGCAGCGGCACCATAGCTCTGGGTCTGTGTCGCATTTTTACCTTCATGGATAACCGCAGCCTCAGCCAGAATTATGGCAGCAGTGATAACTCCCTGCCCCCCTGAACCTGAAAAGATAAGTCTGGTTCGCTTCATTTTTCACTCCTCTTTATGGCGTTGGGCAAGTATGTCCAGCTTCGGTTGTTAAAGTCTGATCAACTCTGTTGTTCTGACTTGCCTTCATTGCCCTTTCAACTATTTTGTCATACTCCTGGCAGTATTCCGGTGCGTCAACATCAACAAAAATACCTCTTGGTATGAGTGTGGGATCTTTTTCCAGAGCCTTGGAGCCAAGTTTTGCAGTGGTGTTCTTCTGAAACTCCATCATACTAACCGCATCGCCCTCTTTATTTTTCCGGCCATAGTAAGTGGGACATTGAGAAAGAATCTCAACTACGGAAAAACCCTTGTGCTGAATGGCTTTTTTCAGAATATCAATGCTTTCCAGTACATGGTAGGCAGTACTTCTTGCCACAAAGGATGCTCCGGCAGCGATAGACAAATTGACCACATCAAAATCATTATCAATTGTAGTATAAGGGGCAGTTGTAGCTTTTTTGCCATATCCGGAAAGCGGAGAGTACTGACCGCCTGTCATGCCGTAAATCCGGTTATTCATTACAATGGCGGTCATGTCAATGTTACGCCTTGCGGCATGGATAAAATGATTGCCTCCAATGGCCAGGGCATCTCCGTCGCCCATTGGCACAAGAAGGGTAAGTTCCGGTTTGCTCAATTTTACGCCTGTGGCAAACGCAAGGGCTCTTCCATGAAGTGTGTGCAACGAGTGGAAATCCACGTATCCGGATATCCTTGCTGAACAGCCGATGCCGGAAGTCATTACAATGTTGTTCTTGTCAAGTCCCATCTCGTCTACAGCCCTTAAGAGGGCATTGAGAATAATACCGTGTCCGCATCCCGGACACCACATCTGGGGAAAATATCTCTGTCTTATATAATCTTTTATAGCCATTTTTATACCCCCCTTCCCTGGATCATCCGAAGGAGTGTTTTTATGTTGGTTGGCGTTATAAGCTTGTTGTCAATCCGGTTGGCAAGAAAAACCCTGGACGGGTCATCTACACATGCCTTGACCTCTTTCATGACCTGACCCATATTCATCTCTACCACAATGACCGCTCTGGCTCCTGAACATTTTTCCCTGACCAGGGCTTCCGGAAAAGGCCATATGGATTGAAGTTCAAGAACTCCCACCTTTTCTCCGCGCTCTCTTCTGTTCTTGGCCAGATGAATGGCAGAACGGGCTGAAGAACCATAGGATATCAGTACATACTGTGCACCTTCAAGATAGTGTTCCTTGTACCTTGTTATGGTGTGCACGTTATTTTCTATTTTATCGACAAGATGGTGAAGAAGCTCTCGTACCACTTTGGGGTTATTGGATGGAAAACCCCACATGTCATGAAAGAGTCCTGTCACATTATAACGATGCTCTCCTCCAAAGTCTGACATTGGAAGTCGGCCATCCTCTCTGGGAAGATATGGATGGTAATCAACACCCTTTCTGACTGAAGTTCTCAAGCGGTCAACCAAAGGTATTTCACCTTTTTCAGGTATGACAAGTTTCTCTCTCATATGGCCTACAACCTCGTCAAACAGAAGGATAACCGGAGTACGGTAAGTCTCTGCAAGATTGAACGCGTCCACGGTAACTTCAAAAACATCCTGATGGTTGGAAGCGGTAAGTGCGATAATGGCATGGTCACCGTGGGTCCCCCAGCGTGCCTGGTTGATATCGCCCTGGCTTACATGGGTTGGGTTACCTGTCGATGGCCCGCCTCTTTGCACATTGACAATTACACATGGAATTTCTGCCATACACGCATAACCCAGAGCTTCCTGTTTCAATGAAAAGCCAGGTCCGCTTGTGGCTGTCATGACTTTGTGACCTGTCAGCGATGCTCCTATGATTGCACACATGGAGGCGATCTCATCTTCCATCTGTATAAACTTGCCCCCTTTTTCCGGTAGTCTTTTTGACAGCAGTTCTGCTACTTCAGTGGATGGGGTGATGGGATAGCCTGCATAAAAATCAATTCCTGCATAAATGGCTCCCTCAACACATGCCTCGTTTCCCTGGATAAACTTAATATTATCAGTCATCTTCACTCATCCTGGTCGTTTGGTCTGTCTGGGCTTCTTGATTTGTCTGGATTGTTACCACCTCAATTGCAAGATCCGGGCACCTAAGTTCGCAAAGTTTGCAACAAATGCAATCTTCGGGCCTTACTGCAATAACTTTCTCCTGGGAATCAAGCTCAAGAACTTTTTTAGGGCAAAAATGGACGCATATACCACATCCCTTGCACCAGTCCCGGTTGATTACATGTTCCTTCAGCTTAAGCCTTGCCATAAACTCCTCTTAAATTATTTCAGTGCATCTAAAAAGATGATATTACTGAAATCCATATTACACTGTCAGACCGTTTTATAATCCTGGATTTTTCCATTTTATAATCCGGCCACTTCCTGCTGAACGCAATTCATAAAATATCATTGCATTCGACTATTATGCGGTGATGAATAGTTGATTTTGAAACTCAAGTCAAGTAATAGATGAGAAAAGGAAGTCAGAAAAAAGATAAAACCGGTCTTGAATACAAGATGGCATGGAGAAAAAAAGTGTCTGCAACAATCAGCGTAATTATCCCCACATTCAACAGAGGATGGTGCATTAAAGAGGCAGTAGAATCAGTCCTTGCTCAAGACTGTCAGCCATCAGTCGAGGTTATTGTCGTAGATGACGGCTCGACCGACAACACCCATGAAATACTGAAATCATTTACAGATAAGGGGCATATCAGGTTGCTCCGACAGGAAAACAAAGGGGTAAGTGCGGCACGAAATCTTGGCATCAGGCAAAGCTGTGGGGAGTTTATCGCTTTTCTCGATTCTGACGATCTGTGGCTGCCTGACAAGCTTTCATGCCAGATGGCCTTTTTTGCAAAAAATCCTGAGGCAGTGATCTGCCAGACAGAAGAGATATGGATTCGCAACGGCAAACGGGTCAACCCTAAAAACAAACACAAAAAACTCTCGGGCATGATCTTTGAGCCGTCGCTTCATCTTTGTCTTGTAAGTCCGTCCGCTGTAATGATGCGGCACAGGTTCTTTTCAATAAAGGGTTATTTTGACGAGACGCTCCCCGCGTGTGAAGATTATGATCTATGGCTCAGGACATCCACTGATATGCCAATATGGCTTGTTGACAAACCCCGCATCATTAAAAGAGGGGGACATGACGATCAGCTCTCGTCAGCACACTCTCTTGATAAATACAGGATCCGTTCCATCTGGAATCTGCTTGAAAACAGTTTCAATAAATCCACAAACAGAGAGAGCCTTGAAAAAATATTCGGCAATCCAGCAAATACCCCTTTTGAGCATACAAATATCCCTGATCATGCAGATACCCCTGACCATGCAGATAACCATGACCATACGAATATCCATAACGGCACTCTTACCAGCAGTCAAAAAGACGCGGCAATCCGTGTATTTCGTGAAAAGTGTTTTATTTACAGCCAGGGATGCCTCAAGAGAGGAAGAAAAGAAGAGGCTGAATGTTATCATAAAATGGTGCTGTTATTTTCGTAGTTCAAAAACAACGACACAAGCCTCTCTCTTGACCAAAGACCCGGATACTTGAAAAATGGAGAATATTAAATGAAAAATGGAAAAGATTACATTATTTTTGCCCTGGATTTTGCATCAACCAAAGAAGCTGAAAAATATATAAGGTTACTCAAGGGAAAAGTTGGCATGTTCAAAATAGGTCTGGAGCTGTTCGTGCAAAGCGGTCCTGATATTATCCAGAGAATAAGGGATTTGAGCGATGCCGGTATTTTTCTTGATTTAAAGTTCCACGATATCCCGGAGACCGTAAAGCGGGTGATGGAAAGAGTAGCCGAATTCGGGGTAGATCTGGTAACAGCCCATTGCTCATCTTCTCAGAAGATGCTGGAAATGGCTGTAAGGGGGGGGAAATACATGGGCGGCGGCTTGATCGAACATGCC
>JADFYT010000143.1 GCA_015232935.1 Desulfamplus sp. | reverse complement strand
TTTAAAAACACTTTTCAGGCGGAGCCGAACACCTTTGACCACGCCCAAAGGACGTGGTTTTCTACAGACAAATAAAATCAGAGGGTTATCACAGCAAAAAACGCCGATTTCGGACTTTTTACGGTACCATCAAACCTGCATCCAATAAAATAAGAGGATTATCAGACCAAGAAAACACCGGTTTGAGACTTTTTACGAGACTATCAAATGATCAGATTGGAGAGAGAATAGATCAGAGAGAACGAGGTCATAGAAAAGGATGAAGAGCAGATCAGATAAGGAGAATCAAGTGTCAAGACAAAAGAGAGAAAATGGCACTCTACAATCTGAAACTCTTTTAATATATCCCGACACTCCCATTGTAACCGTTCACACCTACCCCTGATCACTAAAATCCGAATAGATTCCCGCGATAATTTGAACCTGCTTTCCGATTATAGTTTGACGCTTGTCAAGCTATCTGTTAGCCTTTAAAATGTATATTTTATTCAACAGAATAGCAGTTTTTAAATTTAATGGAAGGAGCTTATCATGGGCAATCTGGTACAAAAACGTACATGTTCTATTTCATTTATGATTCTTGTTGTCATCTTCATGGCACTATTTACCTTGCCTCAAAAAGGAATTTTTGCAGAAGAGAGTGATGAGAAAAAGAGCTCTTCTGCAAAGAGCTCCGACACAAACATGTTTGATGGAAAAGCTTCCGATACAAAAAAACCTGATAAACAAAAATCCGGTGAGCATAATGACAAGGCTGTTCAGGATAACGACAAGAAGAGTTCATCGATAGAGATGCTTGCCTCTATTATCGAATTGAAAAAAAGTCTTGAAAAGAGAATCTCTGAAAAGAAGAAGACTCTTGAAAACAGTAGTTCTGATAATGAAAAAGAAAACATAGCACAAGATCTCGGACGCCTGGACAAGCAGCTTGAAGATGCCAATTTTGATTTTGAAAGTATTGCAACTGGCGTTGACATGGGGCTTTTTGCACAGAAAAAAATTGAGGAGTTCAACTGGCAAAATGAAGTACTCTCTCTTGTCGAGCCTGGAATCAAGGAACTCAAGAGACTTACTTTGAAGGCAAGGCAGAAAACAAAAATAAAAGAGGAGATAGGCTACTACACCAACCTTGTTCCTGTTGCTGACCAGGCTATTGAAAATATAAATCTGCTTATTTCGACAACACCGGACAAGGAGATAAAAAAATACCTTAAAGGTCTTATTCCGGAATGGACAGGGATGAAAGATCAGCTTGACAACAAACTTAAAATTGCCCAGATGCAGCTTGCCCAGATGGAGAGTGAGGAGACATCGCTTGTCGAATCTTCTCAGACTGGCATCAAGAACTTTTTTAAAACCCGTGGGCTCTATCTTTTTATGGCACTGCTTGCGTGTTTTGCGGTGATTGTTTTTCTGAGAGTCTTTTACATTACCCTGATAAAAATAATCCCTGATTACAAATCTGAGTACAGGCCATTTTATATAAGGGTCATTGACCTGTTTTTTAAAATTTCAGCACTTATGTGCACAATCTTTGCCCTGATTTTTGTATTCTATTCTGCCGAGGACTGGGTACTTTTGAGTTTGACCATCATATTTCTTATGGGGCTTGGATGGGCGGTCAAACACTCTATCCCGATACTGTGGCAGCAGAGTCGCCTTATGCTTAACGTAGGCTCTGCAAGAGAGGGGGAGCGTATTGTTTATAATGGCGTTCCCTGGATTGTAAAAAGCATCAATGTATTTTGCAGACTTGAAAATCCATGGCTTGATATGAGTATAAGGCTTCCGATTGAAGATCTTATGGGACAGATGTCAAGACCTGTGAAGAAAGGAGAACCCTGGTTCCCCTGCAAAAAAAATGACTGGGTGATTCTTTCTGACGGGATCATAGGGAAAGTGACAAGCCTGTCGCATGAGATGGTGGAGATAATACAGCATGGTGGTGCACGAAAAGTTTACCAGACGCAGGATTTTCTCTCTCTTTCTCCCTTGAATCTGTCAACAAATTTCAGGATAAGCGTGATGTTCGGAATAGGTTATTCTCACCAAAAAGATGTCACATCATCAGTACCTGAAACACTTCACGCCTATATAACAGAACAGATGGAAAAGGAGAAATTGTCCAGCAATCTTCAGAGCTTAAAGGTTGAGTTCAGCCAGGCCGGTGCCTCATCACTGGATCTTGTGATCCTTGCCGATTTTGACGGAAAGATGGCACCGCAGTACAGCCGACTCAACAGAGCTATCCAGAGATGGTGCGTGGATGCCTGTACAGCTAATAATTGGGACATCCCTTTTCCCCAGCTTACTGTTCACAAAGGATAGGGTTGGTTACAGTCAGAAGGCAACTGTCATCTTTCCCCTGGATTTGGTTTGTTCACTCTTTATTGAACCGAATACCCGTTGGCTGATGGCGTTGTCTCCCTGATTTTGATCAAAATCTACGACATCGTTTTCTTTTAAGCCATACCGGCCGGAGTCTGTTAAAGTATTCGGGCTTATCGATTATTTCACCGGCAAGTTTTTTTACAAAACCCTGGAAGAGTGCTTCAACTCGGAATCCTATAAAAATTTCCTTTGGGAAGTATTGGGCAAGACCAGAAAAACAAATTATTTTGGTTCACGATGGGGCTCCATATCACACTTCCAAGGCATTACGTTTGTTTTTTGAGCAATTCGAGTCCCTCCTGACTGTTTACCAATTGCCAAGTTACTCACCCGATTTCAACCCCATCGAAAAATTATGGAAAAACATTAAAACGGATGAAATACACCTGCACTACTTCCCAACTTTTGACTCACTCAAAACAAAAGAGGATAAATCTTTATGGAAAGGTTGAAAAGGTATTGGAATGGTTGAAAGAGAATGCCATATAGGAGAGACAATCTCATGTGAGACCAGTTATTATCTTTTGAGCCGGGAATATAACGGGAAAGTATTTGCTGATGCTGCCCGTAAACATTGGGGCATAGAAAACAAACTTCACTGGGGGCTCGACGTGTCTTTCAGTGAGGACGAATGTCGGAAACGAGCCGGCAATGCTGCTGAAAATTTTGCCATGGTACGCCACATCGCTTTAAATCTCCTGAAACAGAAAAACAGTATGAAAAAGAGCATAAAAACCAAACGTCTGCAAGCAGGACGGGATAATATTTATCTCATGAAAGTCCTTGGAATCAAGGCAATTTAAATGCGTTTGCCCTGAGGTACACAGGAGTGCAGATAAAGCGAAGAGTGGAATGCAGGTAAAGCAAAAACCGGAATGTAAGGTAAAGCAGAGGCTGAGCAGAGAAAGAAGAAGTTGGAAATGCGGGTAATGCAAAGGCTGGAGAGGATCAAATCCCCCCCCAGCCCATGATTTTAACTTATGCTTGTTTCAAAATTTAAAATGTCATTTTTCACATTATAAATTCCATCCCGCGAGTATCAAGTTAAACAACACGCAGTTTGTCGTTAAAGTCAAAATCTATCTCATGCAACTCGTCTTCCTGTTTATGATTATGCTCGTCATCAACAGAAAAAGAATCATTGGCCAGATTGAACGGCATGCCGATCCAGGATCTGTTCCCAAATCTTACGAAGCCACACAAGCCAAGCACTCCTATGATACAATTCTGCAGAAACATAACTTCCTCCTTTTTGCCATTAAGGCATTTTATCTACAATGAAATCAGACACCGCAACTCAAAACGACTTATATCCAGACATCTGTTCAGATAAAGAGTCAATATACCGGATATAAAGCCAATATATATTGTTTGAGACCCGCATTTAAAACACAGCAGACAATACCAAATCTTTCTGTATTTTGAATACAGCATTTAACGCGGTGCATCCTGAAACCAATAATAATGACGCAAAGCGTTATAGTCAAGAAAAATCGGATTAATCTGAATTTAATCTTGACTGTTTTTTCTCGGATAATTAGCGATAAAAGATATAACACACTGAAAAAACATAATGATTGGATTAAAAAGCATAGGCGGGATTTTTTGATTCCACAACCATGCGAAAGCAGCAGACAACAACCACTGTGTTTATTTTATATTACTCAAGAATTTCAATCCGGCAAAAATTGCAGCAAAGCTGCCTTATGTTCCCCATAAAAACGCATTCTGCATTTTCATGATTTGGGGTAGTCACGCAACGGCCATAAATGTTTAACATGAAAAACCGGTCATCATGGTCAGTTTTACTGATTGCTCTGTGCGGAAACAGCCTTGTCAATATCAAGCAGGATTCTCACTCTGTCCCCGATCCTTGCCATGCCAAGAATGGCTGATGTGTCAAGAGACGAACCAAACCTTGGATTATCCTCAATCTCTTCTTTTCTGATATTGAGAACCTCTGATACAGAATCCACAATTACACCCATCTGTAAATTTTTCTGATTCCGCCCGTCCGGTATTTCGACAACAAGGATACAGGTTCTGTCAGTGTATTCGGCAGATTCCATGCCAAATTTCAAGCGAAGATCCATAACAGGGATAACCTTGCCCCTGAGATTGATAACACCTTTGACATGATCAGGGGTCATGGGCACATGAGTTATAGCCAGCATACCGATAATCTCCCTGACATTCCTGATGCTTATTCCATACTCTTCAGAGGCCAGAAAGAATGTGAGATACTTGCCCTCTTCCGCAATTTCAGTTCTGGTCTCCTTGAAATTATTGCCAAGCTTTTGCCTGCTTCCGGCATTGGCACAAGATAAACCCGCAATTTCAAGAACCTCTTCCTCTGAGGAGTACAAAACAGAAGGCATTCGCCCGGAAAGTCCTGATTCACAGGCACTGTCAGCGAATCTTGAATCCACAAATTCGTTCAGGCTGACTGTGCTGCCAATACCCATATTTTCCACCATATACTGCTGCATGGTCTCAAGATCAGCAATTACAGGATAGAGATCGCCTGTTGTGATTCCTCCGGGCTCTGCGAGAACCTTTTTCAGTACAGGCTTTGTCAGTCCAAGTTTCTTGTCCGGATCCAGAAAGGAGATTGCAATATTTGCAGCAGCATCAGGGTTCTCAGAAATGAATTTTCCGGACTTGACAAGAAGATCGACAAGTTCAAACATGGCATCAGGATAGCTTTCTATAAATTCATTTTGCATGACAACGGCACAACAGGGATGGTTTTCCCACAATCTGCCCGAAAGAAACATGCACTGTGCCATGCCTGATTCAACAGTCTGGCTTCCAATTGGCTCTGCTACCATGAATCCGCTGTTTTTCTGATTTTTTTCAAGAAACTCCGGCATATTTACCGGCGGAACAACTTCAAACTCCACATTGTACATATCCCCCTTGAGCATTGAAGGAACAAGGCCTGTCCGGCTTAAAAAAAGATGGGAAAGCATGTGATGTACCGACATTTTATGAGGGATGAGAAAAGAGCTGTTTTTAAAAAGCTCCTGAAACAGGGATTTCTTGTCTTTTTGCATTGCCCTGAGTGGCACGCGGTTCTCCCCGTATGCCGTACTGACAAACATGCTGCCATTCTTGTGGCTCAACAGCACAAGTTTGATTGGTGTCCCAACGCTGTAAAGATCCATTGCAAGGGGTGCCAGGATACAGGCACCATCAACAGTGCCCTGTTCAAGCTCTTTAGCCACCGGATTCCATCCCGGCATACAGACAGGTTCAAGCTCAAAATGGCTTGAGACAAGATCTCCTTTGTCCATAAGATGTTTCAGGACACCTAAAACAAGGTGGTCAGTAATCTGTATATGGGCGATCCTGATAATTACCTTGCCGGATGGAGCAAGCCTTGGAACAGGTTTTTCTGTTTTTGACTCATCATCCTCAGCACCAAATGCCCCGCCAAGAGCGAATTTGAGTTCCTCATCAGCAAAAGGCTTGACCAGAAAGCCTGTTACGCCGGCATCAACAGCCTTGTGCTCATGAATCTTGTCTGCCTGTCCGGTGGCCATTATAAAGGGCAGCTTTTTAAACCTGTCACTTGAACGAATCCACAAAAGAAGATCAAGTCCGCCTTTCTTTGGCATGTTCCAGTCGCTGATAACAACATCTATCCCCCTGGTCTTCTCGAGCATCCTGATTGCCTCTTCTCCGTCAGATGCCTGCACCACGTCTGTATAGCCAATCTTCTTGAGTGTACGAATTTCAATCTGACGCATTGTCCGGTCATCTTCCACCAGAAGAATCTTTAGTTTTTCAGGAATTCCTGCCATACAAAATCTCCTTTATATATTCTACGCAATTGTCCAGATAACCGGCATGGCCGGAGCGGGAGAGTATCAACCCAAGAGCATCAATCATCAAACGGCAGAATAGCAGTGTTGTCCGGTTAGGTTTTTGCATATGACAGTTCGTGTTGCTCTTTGAAATCTCTCTCATCAGATTTTGTG
>JADFYT010000142.1 GCA_015232935.1 Desulfamplus sp. | reverse complement strand
TTTGTCCCTGGAACTGCAAGTTCAGGTGCTATATAACCAAGGCAGATACTCTTGTCAACCCTGTGTCCATAGCCACCGGCAGAGGTAATTCCTACACGTACGCCATCTTTGTAGATGCCATTATACCCATACGGATCAGAATCAGTGGCCTGCACTGCCATACAGGCAAGTTTCTGGGTGATTCCCGCCTCTTTTTGTTTCAGAAGAGCCTGTTTTCCAATGAACTCCTTGTCCATTTTAACTGTCCAGGCGACATTGGTTTCAAGCGGTGTGTGGTGACGGTTCATCTCGCATTTCCATGCAAGGTACCCCTTTTCAAGACGCATTGAATCCATTGCATGCATTCCAAACATCTTGAGTTCAAACTCGGCACCCACTGCTGTCAGGTGGTTGTAAAGAGATATCTGCTGTTCAATCGGGTGGAAAATTTCAAAGCCGAGCTCACCTACATAGTTCATACGGTTTACACGACATTTTACGCGACCCACAAAGATCTCTTTTGTGGTTCCAAACCTGAAGGTGTCATTGGAGACATCATCATAAGAGGCTTTTGCGAGAAGATCGCGGCTCTTTGGTCCCGCAATTACAAAACAGCCCATTTTGTAGGTCAGATCTTCCATGACAACAGATCCGTCAGAGGGAAGGTTCTGTATCATCCAGTGCTGATCATGGCGTTTGCCAAGGCTTGCTGTAACACAGAAATAGTCGTTTTCACTGGTACGGGATATGGTCATGTCTGTCTTGAACCTGCCATCATTGTCAAGCATCGGAGCCAGCACAAGTCCACCATCTTTTGATGGCAGCTTCTGGCAGGTCATGTTGTCAAGCCATGCTGCTGCTCCCGGGCCGCTTATACGGGTTTTCGCAAAACGGGTAAGATCAAGAAGTCCCACCTTGCTCATGACATGTTTGCATTCAGCATCAACATACTTGAAGGAGTTGTTTCTTCTCCAGCCTGGAATCTCTTCAATATCCTTGTCATTGTCTGCAAAGTAGTTAGGGCACTCCCAGCCAAAGTAGTCTGCAAACGAGGCTTTTGCCTGTTTTTGATATTCATAGATCGGGCTTGTTTTGTTGGGTCTTGCGGCAGCTCTCCACTCATTTGGATATATGATGCTGTAAAGTCTCGGGTAGGTATCTGCGATTTTTTCGTGGTTATATGCCCAGTTTGCGTAAGATCCGTAACGGCGACTGTCCATATCCCAAAGATCAATTTCAGGCTCTCCGTTCATTATCCAGCCTGCAAGGTAATGGCCGATACCGCCAGCCTGGGTAATGCCAAAGCTGTATCCGCAGGCGTGGTAGAAATTTTTCAATGGATAGGCAGGGCCAACAAGCGGATTTCCGTTTGGAGTGTATGTGATCGGGCCTGCTGTTACATGCTTGAAACCTGTATCGCCAAGCACCGGAAACCTGTATATGCCATGCTCGATATTTTCAGCAATATTGTCAATATCTACAGGCAGTTCAGTCTGTGCGTAATCCCAGGGCACGCCTTTTGCCTTCCACTGCTGACCATATTTTTCGTACATGCCAAGGATCAAGCTGTCCATCTCCTGACGCAGATAGATCGACCGGTCTGGATCACGGATAAGCGGCAGCATCACATCCCTGTCCTCAACCGCGTGAATCTTTTCATACAGGATATGTGTGTGTGCAATTGAAATGGATGGAATTTCAACGCCTGCCATTTTCGCAACTTCCGGTGCCCAGAGTCCGGCTGCATTTATTACATGCTCACAGGTGATATCGCCTTTATCCGTGCTTACAACCCACTCGCCGTTAGGTTTCTGGTTAATGGCTGTAACACGGGTGTGAAGATTGAGCTCAGCACCATATTTTCTTGCACCCATAGCCATGGCCTGGGTCATACTGTTGGGGTCAACATCGCCGTCATCAGGCCAGTAAAGTCCGCCCAGAAGTCCTTCAACATTCATCAGCGGGTGAAGCTCTTTCATTTTAGCAGAATCAACCCACTCGACAGCAAGTCCTAAGCATTTGCTCATTGAGTAGAAATATCCAAGTTCATCCATTCTGTTTTTGTTGTCAGCAGTACGTATAGAGCCTGTTGTGTGCCAGCCAGTTGACTGACCAGTCTCAGCCTCAAGGTTTTTGAATATTTCAATACTCTTCATATTAACCTGGGTGCCGTAATAACTGGAGTGGAAAAAAGAGAC
Source organism: Desulfamplus sp. (assembly GCA_015232935.1). Taxonomy (GTDB): domain Bacteria; phylum Desulfobacterota; class Desulfobacteria; order Desulfobacterales; family Desulfobacteraceae; genus Desulfamplus. The sequence continues at coordinate 4,213 of JADFYT010000142.1, read as the reverse complement.
ATTTCCGGCTGCCATCCATGTTGAACCGGATGTCAGTTCATGTTTTTCAACAAGCACAACATCTTTCCATCCATATTTTGCAAGGTGATACGCAACACTTACACCAATAGCACCACCGCCGATTACCACCGCACGGGCATTTGTTTTCATTTGGTATTTTCTCCTGTTTTTTTTGTTTGTTGACCAAGTTAAATATGTTTCTGTTTATTTTGTTGAAGTTTAAGTTGAAAATTGCAGTCAATTGACCTGTCTTCCGTTCATTAAATATCTTAGTACCCTGTTTTTTGGTTTTCTGAGATGTTCATCAAAGAAATATGAAAATCCGCCAGGATAATAGATCATCACAAGAATAAGAAGCAGAGCATAGATGATCAGATTAAGCCCGGGAAGGTTGGACAGGGTTGAACGGACAATCTCCATGATAAAGATAAAGGGGAACGCTATTACAGCCCCCCCCCAAAGACTTCCTCTGCCTCCTATGTAAGCTACTGCTAGCACCTCAACTGTCTTGCTGGTCTGCATTATGTCCGGTGTCAAGATGCCGTAGAAATGGGCGTAAAAACCGCCAAGAACTCCAGCTAAAGCACAGGAGAGGGTAAAGTTGAATACACGGTAAAATACCGGGTTTATTCCCGATGTTCTCGCGGCATCCATGTTCTGGCCGATAGCCTTGAACGCAAGCCCCATGTTTGAACGTACAACTGATGTGCAGATCAGATATGTTGCAAGAAGCAGAATCACAATGGTGTAATAGAATGGCAGATTGGATTCGGTTTCAAACAGGCGTGGGACTCTCAGCCCGAGAGGGCCGCGGGTAAGCCATACCATCTTTGTGGCAAGCCCCATCAGTGCAAGGCCGAAAAACCACGACAGACAGGCCGCGAATATGCCTCTTAGCCGAAGAGAGGTCATCCCTATGGCAAGCCCGAGAACTGCCGCGTTTACTCCACCAAGAAGAATGCCTATCCAAGGTGTAAGGCCAAGGTTTATGGCAAGAATTGATGTTGTATAGCCTCCATATCCCATGACAGCGGCATAACCGAAATTAACAATGTTTATATAACCTGATGTAAAGTCAAAACCCACAGACATGGCTGCTATAAACGCCGCATAAATCAGCCACCTTAAAAGATACTCCTGATTAAATGGTGGAATAAATGGAAGTGCCAGAAGAAGAATTACCCCAACCAGCCCCACAGGAGTAAAGCCTGTCTTTTGAAGCATCATGTCAAATGGATTTATGTCATCTTGTAAAAGTGTGTCGCCGTTATGTAAAGGTGTATCGACATCCGGAGCATTTTGATACTCTCCTGCTGAATGTTCATCTTTTGCTCTCATCTGGTTTTTCTCTCCTATTTGTCAAGAACTCCGCGTACTTCAGATCCGAATATGCCGCTTGGTTTGAATATAAGAACCATCATGATAAGTATTGACGGAACCACAAAATCCCATCCTGCACCGACATACTCAACTGTCATGACTTTCAAAAGTGCCACCATGAACGCCCCTACGACCGCACCGAGAATATTGCCAAGTCCTGAGAGGATGACAACAAACCAGGCCATGTAAAGAGGCTCAAGCCCCATGGTCGGATAGGATGGATACATAAAAAGAAGACTTCCTCCGGCAACTCCTGAAAGGGCACAGCTCAACGCAATGGTGAGAAGTACGATATTTTCAATGTTTATACCCACAATCTGGGCACCGGTAACATCCTGGGATACTGCACGGATTGCTCTTCCTGTCCGGGTGTAGGTCATGAAAAGCCAGAATACAAGGACAATAAATGCTGAGATAATAAATGCCATGATTCTATCTCTGGAGATAAAGACTCCGGCTATCTCTGTCGGCATTCCTCCCCAGTATCTGACAATTCCCTTGAAATCGGCACCAAATATCAACTGATGAAGATTGATCAGCAGAACACTTAAGCCCACAGTGAGAAGAAACGAGTTCATAACCCAGTTGTCTGTTGATCTTCTGCGAAGGGGGCCAAAAACTATTTTTTCAGAAATTACTCCTGCAATTGCTCCTGAAATCATTGACAGGGCAATGGCGATCAGAGGGCCTGTAATGGCAAGGATTGAGTCAGGATTTTCATTTACGTAGTTACTTATGGGGGTAAAGACATAATATGCTGTCAGAGATCCTATCATAAAGTATTCGCCGTGGGCAAACATGGCGATATTCAAAACCCCGAGAATCAGTGTAAGACCTGTTGCCACCAGTGCAAGCATTCCACCTGTAATAATGACATTTACCAATATATATGGTCCGCTGTAAATTGTTGCGAAAACAGCAAGGATGATTGATCCTGAAATGGTAATTCCGGGTGCTGATTTTATCCAGCCGACAAAAGCCTTATTATTTTTAGACATGAAATTATTTTCTCCAGCTTTCAGGTTAAACTCCAAGGAAAACTTTTCTGACATAGCCATCATTTGCAAGATCGGAACTCTTGCCCGCAAGACCTATTTTACCGTTTTCCAGAACATAACCTCTGTTGGTAACTGAAAGAGTTTTGGTGACATTTTGTTCTACAAGCATTATGGTGACACCGCTTTTAGCCAGAACATCAAGAGATTGAAAAACATTTTCAGTCAATTGCGGTGCAAGCCCAAACGAGGGTTCATCAACAAGCATAAGAGTCGGATTGGACATCATGCCTCTGCCGATAGCCAGCATTTTTCTCTCTCCTCCGCTCATTGTTCCTGCAAGCTGTTTTTTTCGTTCGGCAAGGCGCGGGAAGAGATCAAAAATAAAATCAAGACGATCCCGCTGGATTTTTTTATCCCTGATAATATAGGCACCCATCAAAAGATTCTCCTGAACCGTCATATTGACAAACAGGTTCATCTCCTCTGAGACAAATGCGATGCCTTTCTGGGTAATCTCGTAGGCTGGCAGGCCTGTAATATCCTCTCCATTGAAAATTATTTTGCCTCCCATAGGTTTTATAAGACCCGATATGGCTTTCATGGTGGTACTCTTGCCGGCTCCATTGGGTCCTACGATACAGACATACTCACCCTTATCTATGGTAAGGCAGACTTTACGCAGGATCTGAAGGTAACCGTAACCCGCATCAAGTTCTTTAACTTCAAGCAGCATGGCAATCTCCATTGGCTATTGTCATTAATTTAAAACCATAAAACGACAACAGCTTTTTATTTCATGTTTTTCAGGAATTTCGATTCAGCAATAATTGCGGTTAATTTGTGTATGTCGATTTTGAGTAATTTTAACCGTGGGTCTCTGCACTTCCAAGATAAGCCTTTGTGACCTTGGGGTCGTTTGCCACTTCTTGAGTTGTGCCTTCAGCTATTTTGGTACCAAACTGGATACATAAAAGTCGATTGCATACAGCCATTATCAACTGCATTATATGTTCGACCATTAAAATCGAAATCCCTTTGGCACTGATCTTTCTGATTATTCTCATTATATCGGTAAGTTCGCCTTCACTTAAGCCGGATGCCATCTCATCCATGAACAGTATTTTAGGATTGCTTGCAAGTGCCCTTGCAAGATCAAGGCGTTTTAGCTGTACAGTATTCAGCTGTTCTGAAATGACATTTTCAGACATCGGAAACTCAACAAACTCAAGCATTTCTCTACTGTGTTTTACAGGATCCTGTATCAATCCCGGGCCATTGCCGAAAATAGTTGCTGTCATGACACTTTCAATGGCGGTCATTTTGGGAAAAGGGCTTGGAATCTGGAATGTACGGGAGAGCCCTTTTTTGCACATCCTGTCAGGGGGCAGTCCGGTTGTATCTTCACCGAACATCTTTACAGTTCCTGAAGTGGGTGGGTTCAACCCTGACAAAGCGTTGATAAATGTGGTTTTCCCGGCACCATTTGGCCCTATCAATCCCAGAACATCTCCTTGATACAAAGTCATGGAGACTGCATTTACCGCTGTAAGTCCGCCAAACTGTTTTGTTAGATTTCTGGTTTCCAGTGCAATCATTGTCTCTGTGGTATCCTTGAAATTTAAAGATCGTTATTTCTCTGAAAGATTGTTATTTCTTGAAATTAGCTGTTAATTTATGACCTGCAATGGGTGTGTCCAGGCATGTTTCATCAATTGATTTCTCTGCAAAACCGGATTTTACGATCCTTGATCGTACTGTATTAAAAGCAGGTTCCGCAAGATGTCTGATTTTTTACAGATAGCAGGTTTTATGCAATCCTGAACCCTGCTATCTAT
>JADFYT010000141.1 GCA_015232935.1 Desulfamplus sp. | reverse complement strand
TATTTTCGCTTGAAATAGCCAGTAATGATGAAAAAGGTCTGGTCTGGAAAAACCAGATTTCAATATTTTCAACCTATGACTGTATCAAACCCGGGGGCTGGGGAACATTATCCTCAATAGATTTTAATCCTGTGAAAAATCAGGAGACCGGGGAGATTTCCGACCTTGTACTTGTGCTTTTACTTGTAAAACATGGCAAAGACCCTCTTGATCCGGCAAACTGGCATGACAGTGCGGTGACCACCCTGCTTACTGATTCGGGACAGAGGATACCAGGCCAGACAGCGTTTGCAACTGACCAGAGCAACGACAGATACGCTCCTGTAAATGAAGTGGACGGAGACAAGCCGCTCTCCCCCGCTCCTGCGGAGGACGTAAACAAGGATACTGATACCTCTGAAGTTGAAAAACCCGATATCTACAAGATCTCCGGCAGCAGGTTGTTCTACGCAAACGGCAGTGCAGGCAGGTTTCAGATTGTAGATATATCAAAACCTGAAACTCCAGACATTCTCCACTCAGAGCCTCTTCTGAACACTCCATTGGACCTGTATGTTATCAATGATTATGTGATTCTGATAGAACAGATAAGTGAGCGAGACAATATCTCTGTGGCACTCAAGGTATTTCATTTACAAGGAGATCTTGTCCATAAGGTAGCGGATGAAGCTTACACAGATATGCAGTATCTTGCATCCAGAAGATCGGGAGACAGAATTTTTATCACCGGAACCACTCCATACTATTATCCATACTATATAGACGATGCGACTGCTGACGTAGAAAATGGCGATATCAAAGAAGAAGGCGGATCACTGGTGGCTGCCATAGACATCTCAAATCCGGCATCACCCAGGCTGATATCCAAAAAGAGCCTTGAAGGATACGATTCAGATATATATATCAACCCGGATTACCTGGTTCAGATTGCAAGAGAGAGCTGGGATTCAACTGTTCTTCACATTTTTGACCTTGACCGGAACGATCCTCTTGCACAGGCGGCTCAAATCAAGATTCCAGGCAGGATACCATCCGAGTATCATGTGAATATTGATCAAAATGCCCTGTTTGTGATTTACCGTGATCAGGATATCAGCAAGGGAAGCTCTCTCAAGATTTTCGAGATCAAACCAGGAGAGATAACAAATAAAGATTCAATAGAAGAAAAAGGTTCGGTTAACCGAATTGCACCTGGAGAAGAGCTTTTTGCAGGAACCTTTATGGATGACAGAGCCTATATTGTCACTTACGAGAGAACAGATCCTCTGTGGGTTGTAGATATTTCAGATCATTCTGCCCCGAGAATATTGGGAGAACTTGAAGTTCCAGGGTGGTCAGAATATATAAGATTCCATAAAAACAGGCTTGTTGCCCTTGGATATGATGACAGTGACGGAAAAAGGAGAGTTTCAGTTGCCCTCTTCTCGGTCGAGGATCCCTTAAAACCGGTACTCCTTGACAGGGATACCCCGCTGACCGGAATTTCAGACTATACAAGCTCTGTTGCAATTGACGATGACAGAGGTTTTTACTGGAATACCGCGTCTGGAGTAATAATGGTTCCAATCAATTACTACACTGACGGGAACTATTCGGGTCTTGAAATAATTCATGTTGATTCCACCTGGGACTCTTTTAAAAGAAAGGATTTTGTCCAGGCTGACTTCAATGTACAAAGAGGCACCGAGGCCGATGTTTCAGGATCTCAAGCCAATCTTGAAGATATTGCATTGAGCATGGGAGATGCCGCTCTTAACACAATCAATATTAAATCTGGCCAGAAACCGGTTATAGTGGGAGAGATTCGCCTTGCCTACAATACTGAACAGATAGCTGTCTATGATGGTGATACACGGAACAATAAGTCTCTATTTGCACTTGGAGGAGATTTTTACACTAACGGCACCTCTGATCTTATGCGTTATGACAAAAAACCGGAAAACCATACAGATTATGGGGAGTTTGATCTCAATGCACCGGCGAGCATGACAGATTCCGGGTTGCTATATCCGGAACTTCTTATGGATAAGGGCGGTTTGGGGGTTATATTCTCATGGGGATCTTCGGCATTCAGGCTGTTTGATCAGACAACCATGAAACCTGGAGATATTATAAAACTTGGTGACCTTTCCAGCTGGAATACATCAACTCCTGTAATCTCAAGGAATTATCTCTATTTTGCACTGAGCAAGTATATACACACAAATAACGATGACCCAAAAGAGATCGACAAGACATATTATAGAGAAGCCAACTACTCTTTAGACACAATTTTAAAGCGTTATGACTGTTCCGACATGAACAGGCCAAGGCAGTTGCCGGACATTTCAATACCTGGAACACCAAAGGCTGTTTTTAACGACACACGCCTTATTACAGTTGAAACTTCAAGATACTACTACTATCCATACTATATGTACGACACAAAGGCTTACAGAAGCACAGGCAAAGATACCGGCGATGAAAACAATGCACCAACAGGTGCCGATGATGAACCATCTACATCTGACGCTCCTGATACAGTAAAACCAGAACCTGTAATGACGGTTGAACCGATAATACCTCCTCCTCCAGATATGCCCGACACCCCACAGGGCACACGTATCAATGCCGTCGAACTTGGCGACAACAGCGGAGTTCTTGACAGGACATCATTTTTTGATCAAGAGACCTACGGGTATTCAGAAGTGGTGTGTGACAAGGAAAATATCTACCTTGTTGCCATGAAAGATGACAAAACAGATATACACAAGATTGATCAAAGCACCCTTGATATAGTCAATACATATACAGTAAAAGGCACTTTTTCGCCGGTAAAGGCTGAAAAAGGGAATATTCTTCTGACATCAAGAGGATATTATCCGTACTATAGGTACAGGCCTTACTGGAACAGCAACGAGATAAAAGTGGTTGATGTTTCAGGCACGACACTAAACGAGATCACCACATTTGCAAGCGATCTGTATGTGTCTCAAAACAACACGGTTATGGAAGATGACGGTATTTATATCGCAAACGGATACAGAGGGGTTGTTTACCTGCCATTCAAGCAGTAGCATCAATTCAATCCGAGATTGAAACAATATCATCAGTCAATGCTCCCCTCCTGAAGACAAACTGACATAAGAGCAAAAGGCGGCAAGGCAAAACGCACACCTTGCCGCCTTTTAATTTACCGTGAAAATGACTATCATTTTTATATTTGGGGATGATTGATACATGTTAATCATGCTCGTTTACCATGAAAATAGACTTTATTTTCATGCTTGGGGGTGGCTGGATTACTATCCTGCCATGCCCGTTTCAACTTATTTACCGGTATATCTTCGCTGTTTTGATAAAATACGCTTTCTCACACGAATGCTTAACGGAGTTACCTCCACAAGTTCATCAGAGTTGACAAAGTTGAGTGCCCGTTCAAGAGTCAAGGGTTTTATCGGAGAACAGATAGTGCTTTCATCCTTGCCTGATGCCCGCATGTTTGTAAGTTTTTTCTCCTTGCAAGGGTTTACATCAAGATCATTATCCTTGCTGTGTTCCCCTACAATCATACCTTCATAAACCGGTGTACCTGGAGCTATCATAAGCCTTCCCCTTGGCTCAAGATTATAAAGTGCGTATGGTACCGCCTTGCCCTTTCTGTCGCTTATCAGGGATCCGGTTCTGCGTGTGGGAAAATCTCCCCTGAAAGGTTCATATCCGGAAAATATGGAATTCATAATTCCGGTACCCTTGGTATCAGTAAGAAATTCATCACGATACCCGATAAGAGAGCGGGACGGTATGGAGAACTCAATATTTGCCCTCCCGCGCTTGTTGACAAGTTTGGTCAGACGACCTTTTTTCATGGAGAGTTTCTCTGTAACAATACCGGTAAACTCTTCGTCACAGTCAACATAAAGATGTTCAATTGGCTCTGTACGCTCCCCGTTTTTTCCTGTCTTGTATATAACTTCGGGACGTCCAACGCACAGCTCGAATCCTTCCCTGCGCATTGTTTCAACCAGAATCGCCATCTGGAACTCGCCTCTGCCCTGCACGATGAAAGAGTCCCTCTCGGCAGTCTCTGTCAAAGAGATGGCTACGTTTGCAAGAGCCTCTTTTTGCAGCCTTTCCCTTATTCTGCTTGACTGGACATATTTACCCTCAAGCCCTGAAAAGGGCGAGTCTGATATTGTAAACATCATGGATACAGTAGGTTCATCCACACTTATGCGGGGCAGAGCTTTCGGGAACTCTTTTGTGCATATAGTATCTCCAATTTCAAAGCCATCTGTCCCGGAAATTACAGCAATATCTCCTGCTTCAACCAATGTGGCGGGACATAGTGCCGGCCCTTCATATGTCTGGAGACTGGAAACTTTAAGTTTTACCGGATTTTCCTCCTTGTCAATCAAAACAAGTTCATCTTTTGAACTGACTCTTCCATTGGCAATCTTTCCAATGGCAAGGCGTCCGGTATAGTCAGAATGGCCAAGATCTGATACCAACATCTGAAACGGCTCTTGAGGATCAAAATAGGGGGCCGGAATTTTATCAATGATGGTCTTAAAAAGAGGCTTGAGATCAACGCCTTCGTCCTCAAGCTCGTTTTTGGCAATACCATCTCTTCCAACAGCGTATAGTACGGGAAAATCAATCTGCTCATCAGTGGCATCAAGGTCTATAAACAGATCGTAGATTTCATCAAGTACTTCTGTTGTTCTTGCATCTGCCCGATCAATTTTATTGACCACCACAATAATTTTAAGTCCTGCCCGAAGAGCTTTTTTCAGAACAAAACGGGTCTGAGGAAGAGGTCCCTCTGAAGCATCTACAAGGAGGATAGCTCCATCCACCATAGAGAGTGCCCGTTCAACCTCTGCACCAAAATCAGCGTGTCCTGGCGTATCAAGAATATTTACCTTGATTCCATCCAGGACAACCGAGCAGTTCTTGGCAGATATTGTGATTCCCCGCTCTCTTTCAAGGTCCATTGAGTCCATGACCCTGTCATCTATAGCTTTTCCCTGCCTGAAAACACCGCTCTGTTTGAACATGGCATCTACAAGAGTAGTCTTTCCGTGGTCAACATGTGCAATGATTGCGATATTCCGGATATTATTATTCTGGGTTTTATTCTGTGGATTTTCACTTCGTGTGTTTGCCGCTTTATTTTGTGTCATCTTTTTTTTGTCAATCCTTAATTATGTTAGATTCTTAACTTGAAGAACCCATCCTTATATGTGGGCAACACACAAAAAGCAAGATAAAAATCAATGAGATATTCCGGAAATATTAAAAAGAAGGTAACCGTTCTTGAAATCAGGTCCTCCGATAGTGACGCTGCTTCCATTTTTCAGGAGAATCTGTGTAGTAAATACCTGTGAACGGTTCTTGAGAATGCGTATGGCAAACTTGATTCTGTCTCCACTCATACCACCAGGAATTATCTGAAGCACTCTTGAACCAGGCAAGGAGAGACTTCCAGTTGTATTGTTAGCTATGCTAATCTCCTTTGAATCGAGAAGTCTGTAGGATGTGTATTTAAAAACAGACTGAAGTTGATGGGCAAGGTCATTTAGCCCTGGGTCTATGTGGGGATGGCCATCAGATGTGGCATGAATTACCCTGATATTGCTGGTGATTGTATCGCCTGCGTATGAACTTGATGGAAACGCAAGGATACAGGACAGATAAACAAATGCCAAAATGAGAGAGTAAGGATAGAGGCGGGTCATCTTAAATTTTATCATCAAAGGTAGCCTTCTGTTATCAGATCTATATTTTTATGCTTGGGAGCAGCCGAATCCCGTCGATCATGAAAGTTTACCGTGAAAAACGCTCTGTATGGGCACGCAATTCTCCTGTAACAGCGGCCTGAGAAGCCGTGCCTTCCCTAAAGTAACTTAATTGCTTTAAAAATCTTAATTGGTAACTGCTTGCGGCAGGTAACCAAATTTTGCTAACGCCTGGAGCCAACGTGGGGCATTTCGTTTGACAACGAGTGCTTCATAATCAATACCAGGATCATAATACGGTTGATTCTTCTTGAGCATTGAGAATATGACTCTGAGAAGTTTATGACCGACAGCAACTATGGTCCGCTTGTGTCCCCGACGAATGACAAGCGATTGGTATTGCCCTTTGAACTGGCTCTTGGTCTTTCTTGCCGAATTGGCGGCCTCGCATAAAATACGCCGGACTGTCCCATTGCCTTTTCGAGCACGTCCACTTTTCCGTTTTCCAGCGCTTTCGTTATTTCCGGGACACATCCCAGCCCAGGATGACAGGTTGCCTGCACTGCCAAATTGATCCATATCAACGCCAATTTCAATGAGTGTGGCCTTTCTTAATTGTAATATGTGTTATGCCGCTTTCTTCTCTAAACTCGAGCATTCATCTTCAATCCGG
>JADFYT010000140.1 GCA_015232935.1 Desulfamplus sp. | reverse complement strand
CGATTGTATTTAACCACCATAGGAAATACCTGAAACGGAACACAAGATCTCTTGAGCCAATCTATAGATGTATCCCTGGTTGAAGACGGCCGGCCGGTCACAACTTCAATGTCATATCCTCTGGTACTCCACTTCTTGAGTGTAGTTATCGCATTCTCAACAGGCTTAAAACTCATCAGGACTTCCGGTCTGTGGATAGTTGAGAAAAAATGGTCATACTCACTGTCTGTAAGTTGAAATGATTGCTGAAGATTAAATGAGGTGATAGCTTCATACGCAACAGTTTTCCCAAACTCCTGTTGAGCAATCCAGGTATAATTTTCAGTGGTGGAGCAGATTACATCATCCATATCCACATAAATCTGTTGCCTGTTCATTGTTATTTGCCTTTGCTGTCAGGTGAATCAGTTGTATAGCAACCTCTTGTCTTGTTCAGTTGCGTATGGCTGTGTGGTAGATATCTAAAATCCTGTTGACCATTGAGTCAATTGTGTATTTGTCTTTGACCATCCTGAAAGCTGAACTTACCCGTTTTCCTGTGGTGCCTTTTTCATTAATAATATTTAGAATGCACTGTGCTATCTCTTGGCTTTGACCCGGTCCGAACAGAAGACCGGTTTCACCATCTTTTATAATATCAGATGTCCCGCCGATCCTTGAGCCTGCGACAGGGCATTTGGCATACATGGCTTCAAGAAGGGACTGGGATATTCCTTCTACCTCCTTGCTGGCCAGTATTTTGCAATCAAAAGCTCTGTAATATGGCCATGTATTTTCCTTAAAGCCAGTAAAGTGGATAAAATCTTTATATCTGCCTTGATTGATAATGGCTTTAAGTTGATCAATGAATGCTATCCCTTTTTGGGACGAGGTGTCCAATTGTCCCACAATAACCAAATGATAGCCAGGGACTTTATCTGCAATCAGCAAAAAAGCCTTTATTATGCAGTCCACACCCTTATCTTCAGACACTCTTCCCGCAAATCCTATAAAACGAGATTCTGGCGTAACAGGAAGGAGAAGTCCAGGTCTGCTGTTCAGTTCAGCAGCAAGTGCAATTCTTGCACTATCATGATCCTGAAGATCTTGCGGAGGAGAAATCCCGCTTGGCAGTGTAAATATCCTGCCAGGGTCAATACCAAGATTTGATATCAGATGGTTGGTCGTATAATCTGCTGTAGTAAAAACATATCTGCATAGATTGTTATACAAAAATTTATTATACCAGGACGGTTTGACATCGGCACTGATGTGTCTGGACAGGATTGTACATGGTATGCCTATCTTCCATGCTGCTGCCAGAGCGATTTTTGAATCTGTGTTTCCATGGGTATTGAGAACATCAGGTTTAAATTTTTTGTAGATGCGTTTAAGAGCAAAATAGTCTTTAAAGGCACTTCTGGCAGTAAACTCAATGGAAAAACATTTAAAACCCCTCTTCTTGCACTTTATCATAAGCGGTGTCTCTTCCGGAGCCGCAATTATGATCTTATGACCTTTTTTTGCCATCTGGCATGATTCATTGTAGATTCTTTTTTCATGCTCTTTAAGTTCCCGGTGGCAGGTTGTGTGCATGATTATCATATTAAACGCTTATGGCCGTGTTCAGGCCACCTCCAAACATTAAAATTATAATGTCTTTTTACGGTAAACTTTCAGCTTTCCTGCTAATTTTGCCACAAAGGTGGTTATCTCTTCAATTCCAAAGATCATTCCAGACAGAATAAACAGCATCACAAAAACAAGTCCGGTAATGGTTGATATGGCCAATGCCCCGAAAATTGTTGAATTACTGAACAGTGACTGGAGCAATGATGCTGTCTTCCATAGAAACAGCCCAACTCCGCCACTTAGAAGGATCATTTTTACCATAAAGATGTAAACGGTTCTGGCTCCTTTGTTGCCGGATTTTTTGTTCCATAGAAAAAACAAAAGACCGCTGTTCATGAATGCACAGATAGAAAGTGCCAGCCCCACTCCGGGTGTGCCCATCAGTTTCATGAAAATAAAAAAGAGCGGAATAGACGCAAAAACCGCTATAGTTCCAAACAGGGCGGGAAACCAGGTGTTTTGAATTGCGTAATATCCTCGTACCACAACCGTCTGGGCAGCAAATGCAAAGGTGCCGGCCATAATAAATGGAAGGACTTCAGATGTGATGCGTGTAGCATCAGGAGTGAATCTGCCGCGCTGGAAAAGAAGAAATACTATCTCATGGTTTAGTACCATAAAAAGAGCTGAAACAGGTATTACAAGAAGAAGATACTTCAATGTTGTGTTCAGCAGATTGTTGAGCTCATCCATTTTCCCTCTGGATGCAAGCATTGCCATGAAAGGATAGGATGCAACTCCGACAGCCTGTCCAAAAATTCCTACAAGAATGAACATGATTCTAAGGGCATAGTTAAGTGCCGCAATGCTTCCGTCAGACATGAAAGAGCCAAAATATTTTAAAAAGATCTCGGTGGAGAAGGTCATGCTCAACCCCGCCATAAGGGGAATAGTCAACAGGATATACTTTAAAAACTCCGGATGCTTCAGGTTGACAAGAGGGTAGAGTTTCATTCCAGCTTTTTTTGCCCCGATATATTGCAAGGCAAAATTGCCAAGAAACGCTCCGGCAAAAACCCCCCAGGCAAATCCATCCATGCCTAATCTGCCCAAGAATGACAAATCAGGAGATATTGCTGACAGCAGCGGCAGCAGTATCTCGGGTTGTGATCCTGCAAACATCCATAGCAGGCCGCCGGCAATAATACCAAGATTGTATAAAAGAGGGGCAAGAGCCGGGATAAAAAATTTTTCCTTTGCAAACTGAACTGCCATGAACATGCCTCCTGCAAAGAAGAAGAACTGTGCGGGCATTATAATTCTGGTCATTCTTACAGCACTGTTGAAAAGTTCAGGATCTTTAAAACCAGGGGCAAAAAAACGGACAAGTTCAGGCGAGTAGTAAAAAGCAATTGCGATGAAAATAATTAGCAGAACGCTGAATGTATTAAAAATGATCGAAAATACCCTCCAGCCTTCCTCTTCATTATCATTGGAAAGATAGGCGGTAAATATCGGGATAAATGTGACTGACAAAAAGCCGCTTGCAACCACATGGTTGAGAATTTCAGGAATGATAAAGGCAATCTGGTAGGCATCTACTTCCCCGCCTGCCCCTCCTGCAAATGCGATGGTCATCTCTCTTGCAAGTCCTATGACACGACTTGAAAATACTGACAGCATCATGATAAGAGACGCGAATCCAAGTTTCTTGAGTGTACTGCTGTTGTTTGTCATATTTTTTAGCCCGGGCTTTTTTTCAACCCCCTTATGAAGGGGAGATTAAGCGTTTTTGAATCGTGATTAAGGAGGCAAGATTGACCTTGGTATCATTGAGCCCTGGATGTTTAACATAAAGATTATGGAAATTAAAGAGAAATGACCTCAAATTATTTGACTTATTATGTGGTGGCAGCCTATATAAAACAGGCTGGTACAGGATGCTTTATCAAAATGGCATGGCCATTGTTTAGGGTACAGCTTTTGGGCGGGGGGGCATAACTTTGACTATTCCTGAGCATCACGAAAAGTTGTTTTATTACTCGGAATTTCAATCAGACATTAATCGCAGCGAAGCTGCTTATGTTCAAAAAAACAAGTATGGAGATAAGTAAATCATGGATATGAACAGTTTTACTATAAATGGACTTATAATCTCTGCGATAGGATTGTTTGTGCTTGTATTTCAGAATCTTGCATCTTTAATGCAAAAACCTGAATGGCAAAACCTGCTTCTTGGGGATCTAAGCTATGACATGTGGGTTTCTGTTTCAGATAAAATGCCAACAGGTTTTATGCAGAATGGATTTGACTACCTTGTATTTGAGCTGCCTTTGTGGATACTTCTGGTAAGTATTGGTGTTCTGTGCATAATTGCAGGGATGTTTGTTAAAAAATAGGTCTGTTCATTATCAAATCAAAAACAGTAATCCATATTATGGACTACAGGAGCAATACAGTGGAAAAATCAGAATTGAGCAGACGGCAGTTTTTAAAACAGGGTGCATTTGCCGGAGCCACCCTTTTTGCGGGAACAGGTCTTGTTCTTGCCAACGGATGTGCTGTTAATCCTGTGACAGGGACAAACCAGCTTATGATGGTCTCTGAACAGACAGAGATCAATATTGACAGACAGCAGGCACCGCAACAGTTTTCTTCTGATTATGGCGTGGTTCAGGACTCCTCGCTCAATGCCTATATCAGCGAGATCGGCAGAGTCATAGCACTTCGTACCCACAGGCCATCTGTTCCCTATTCATTCCGATGTGTCAATGCCACCTATATAAATGCATATGCCTTTCCAGGTGGTTCAATTGCGGTTACCCGCGGGATACTTCTCAAACTTGACAATGAGGCCGAACTTGCGGCACTTCTTGGCCACGAGCTTGGACATGTTAACGCAAGACACAGTGCACAGCAGATGTCAAAAGGAACTATCTCATCTGTTCTGGTTGGAGGGCTTGCCGCTGTGATTGGAAGCCGTAACAACCAGCTTGGCCAGCTTGCCCAGCAGATCGGAATGGTGGGACAGGGTGTATTTCTTGCGAGATACAGCAGGGATAATGAACGGGAAGCCGATGCTCTTGGCAATCAGTACATGGTTAACGCCGGCTATTCAACCAATGGGTTTGTAGGGTTGATGGAGCTTCTAAACACAATGAACAATGGGCACAATGCCTCTGCCGAGATGCTTTTCGCAACCCACCCGATGGGATCTGAGCGTTATCAGACAGCCATTCAGATGGCACAGACAACCTACAGCCAGTCAAGATATCTTCCTTTGAACAAAGAGAGATACATGGACAGAACAGCGTCCCTAAGAGCCAGGCAGAGCCTTGTTGGTGCATTGCAAAACGGAGAAACCGCCCTTGGAAATAATAAATATGATGAAGCACAAGGCTCCTTTAAAACTGCATTAAAGATCGATCCGGCAGATTATACAGCCCAGATCATGATGGCAAAATGCATGCTTGTAAAAAAGGATTACACCAGTGCTTTGAAATATGCCAAAGAGGGTGCGGCTATCTATCCATCTGAAGCCCAGGCACAGCATGTAGCGGGATTTGCCTGCATTAATCTAAAACAGTATGAGAGTGCGCTTGGCTATTTTTCAAGATACGAGCAGCTGCTTCCAGGAACTCCCGTACCTCTTTTTTTCAAAGGATATGCCCTTGAAGGAATGGACAGAAAGAGTGAATCGGCAGCACAGTATCAGAAATATTTAAAGCAGGTTCAAGAAGGAGATTATGCACAGCATGCATATAAACGCCATCAGGAGTGGGGATATATTTAGGAATGGAGCATACAAACTCTGATGAGCACCAAGGAGCCTGGGCATGTCTCATGATCAAAAAAAAATCACCTCTGATCTTGAAGAACTTCTTGATTCTCTCAAGGTCATGACCATAGCTGTTCCATGGGAAAATGGCGTATGGTCAGCACCGGTTTATTATCTTTATAAAAACAGATCTTTCTGTTTTTTTTCATCTCCTGATTCAAGACACATAATGGGGGCAAGACTATCTCCTGATATGGCAGTTGCCGCATCTATTTTTATGGACGATGCCAACTTCAATAATATAAGAGGCGTTCAGATGAGCGGAAAAATTAACCATATTGCCGCAACTGGCAATACAACCCAAACAGACAATGCGACTGCAACTGGCAATATAGCCCGAACTTGCAATACAATCACAGGCGATAACAATAGAGCCGGGACAAGCCATACAGGTGAGGTTTTGGCTTATATCAAAAAGTTTGGAATTTCGTTTAAAGGTCTAAATGAAAGGGTGAATCTGGCGAAAGATGCTCTTGTCATTATGCAGCAACACTACAGATCGCGTTTTTATCGTTTTGTTCCGTCAGAAATCATCTATATGGACAACCGTATTCACATTGGCTTTAAACAGAATATAACATCAATACCTTCGCCAAAAATTTGAGACCAGTAATGAGTTAAGAGCATAAATTAATATAAAAATGAGGAACAACTCTGATATACTGAATTGAGAGAGACAATAAAATCAGAAGGAGTTCCTCATGTTGAAACTTATGCCCTATTTGGAGTGTTTAAGCCAGAATTTTCCGAAAAAAATTGTAAGACTGCTGGGAACTGTGAGTCAATCCATGCTGTGCTGCAAAGGTCGTATAACGATGCTGGGATTGAGCAGATGGAGCGGCGGCAAGGGTGGAAGTTATCGTAGTATTCAAAGATTTTATGGCAGTACAGTGAACTGGCTGCAACTGAATTGGCTGTTTTTCAAAAAACACCGATTGAAAAAAGATGAAGTATAAGTACCTGAACTAAAGTTTTTTCCGGTTAAAATTTTGAATATGGCCTTAAAATCTAACAAATTCATTGTTGAATA
>JADFYT010000013.1 GCA_015232935.1 Desulfamplus sp. | reverse complement strand
CCGGATATAAAAGCTGATTTTATAGTTCATCACCCTCCAGCCATATTGGGAGACATGAACAATCTTGAGAACGTGGATCTTGCACTAAAGCATCTGCAGGGACTAAAGACAGAGTGTTCTGTAAAAATAGTTGTCAAGGATAAAAGGCTTCCCTTCACCATAACACAAGAACAGTTAAAATGGATCTCCAAGGAGTTCAGCAAAACTCTTAGAGCGTGCGTAGAGACCACACTCTTTTATGTTACCGTTGAACCAGTTGATATTGATATTTTGATCCCCTCAATTCTTGGCAAGAAAGAGGCTCTCGAAGATACCTTCAGATACAGCGACTCGGTCTTTGTTATTGATGACAAAACATTCATACTTCTGGGTTTTGCAAGTGACAGGGACGGCTCTGATGTTATATTTGAAAAAATAATCAATTTTATGGAGATGCACATACACCGTAATATTATTGTAAATATTGGAATGTCAATTATCCCTGAGGATGGCAAATCCTTTTATGATCTTATGGCTGTTGCAAAGAAAAATGTATTTTCATTTAAAAAAGATATCTCCGGCATTTCCCAGAAAGTTGAAACATCTCAAGATAATACTCAGCAACGCAAAAAAGAGACATCTCTTTCTGACATCCAGGTGTTCAGCCTCTGTTTTAACAAGGCAAGGGGGAAATTTTATAACGATCTGACGGCACTGCCTCCTGATGTCTTATGGGGGGCATTAAGCCGCATATCAATATCAGACCAGAAAAAATTCTTCCTGAAACTTCCTCATGATTCCCCCTTGACACCATTTTTAGCTGAAAAAATCAAGAACCAGTCTGAACAGGCAGATGTTGAGACTGCAAAAAAAAAGGTTCGCAGAGTCATAAGCGAAATGCAGCTTGTGGAAAACCTCAAAGAGCGCGGTCATAACCATAAGCAGATCATTGGTGCACTAAACCGTATAGAAACCATTTTCAATATACCGGACATCGCATTACGAGTATATAACGTTGCGTCAGACCCTGAATCTGATGCGGATGATATTGCTGAAATCATTCTGATAGATCCCTCATTGACGATCAAGATACTTAAAATAGTAAACTCTCCTTTTTATGGACGATCCGGACAGATGAACTCGATCAAGGACGCGGTTGTTATACTTGGCAGAGATGAGGTTGTAAATATGGCTTTTGGACTCTCCCTTGCGAAATCATTTCTGGAAGCAGATCTAAAAGGGATGATTAACCCCGAAATACTCTGGAGACACTCCATGGAGACAGCTCTTGTTGCAAAATATCTGTGTGAGGGCTTGCCGGACATGAAAAATATGGGTGCCTTTACAGCGGGGCTTCTGCATGATCTTGGGAAGGTATATCTTATAGAAAATTTTTCAGATCTTTATACACTGGTCATGGAGCGCTCAAAAGACCATGAGATACAGACAGGTGCCATTGAACAGGAGTTGCTTGGCATGGATCATGGATCGATTGGACGAATGATCGGCGACAACTGGAATCTTCCAGTCTCTCTTGTTCAGGCAATCGGCTTTCACCATCAGCCATCTGCAGCTCATGACTACTCCACATTTGCGGCGATAATTGGATTTGCGGACTATCTGGTCAATATGGCTTCTGCTCAGGATGGAATACAACGCCAGAAGGTAAAGCAATTGTTCAAGGTTGACCATATGATCATGATGAAAAAACTGTTTAACGAGTTCAATACTAAATTCATTGAAAATGCCTTTGAAGACACACTGAGGATACTCGGTGAAAGTACCGAACTTTTAAAACGGGTTGGCTGAAATTTGGGAAAATAGGAAGGAAACAGTCCTGATATCTATGAATGAAACGCGTATCACAACAGCACAATTTGAAATATTCAGACAAAACTATCTCTCTGTTCAAAAAAAATATGAGGAGAAGATAAGAGAGCTGTCCATAATCAAAGAGATGAACAGTACCATGCAGCAGATTGACCATATTGACCAGGATCTTATATGGATACGACATCTTGAATGCATTAAAAAATATAAAAATCTCGCAGCAGCGGTACTCTATTTTTCCAGGGATAACGAGATTAAACAAGACCATTTTTTTTATACTGACTTTGAAGAGCCTTTTGACTGCACATCATTTAAAAATATCCCCTTTTTTAATAAACTTTTATCAGACAAAACAACCATGGTGATTGAGTCACTTGATGAACCCTATCTTTTCAATGATCTGAACTATTCGCTTTATGGACAGCCTATTTTATCAGGAGGAAGGATAATTGCTGTGCTAATGCTCTTTTCAAGGGAAAAAAAGGCGTTTGAACAGGCTAATCGTTTTTTTTACAGCATTGTCTGTGACCATCTGTATAACAACATGGTATTTCTAAGGCTGTATTATGGCAAGTTAGATGAAGAGAAGCAAATGATTCAGTTAAGTCGTTTTTTTTCAAAAAATGTAATTGCCGAGATATTCAAAAAGGGAAAACTCAGGCTCGGCGGAGAAAAAAAACAGGTCGCCGTCATGTTTGTTGATTTAAAGGGATTCACAAGTTTGTCCGAAAGCATGGAACCAGAAGATGTTGTTATACTCCTGAACCGTTTTTTTTCACACATGATTCCTGTTATCTTCAGACACAAGGGCACATTGGATAAACTGCTCGGAGACGGGATAATGGCTGTTTTCGGCAGCCCCATCGAGGATCCTGAAAGCTGTCTTAACGCTGTCAAGGCAAGCCTTGAGATGTTCACAGTGCTCAATATACTTAACAGGGACATTAAACATGAAGGCACCAATCCTCAAACCCAAAAGGGTTATGATATTAAAAACAGGATCGAGATGAGAAGCGGCATCGAGATGAGAAGAGAAATCTCGATAGATAATCCCCTTGAGATGACCATTGGCATCAATTACGGAGAGCTGGTTTCAGGTTTCATGGGGTCAGAGCAGCACCTTAACTATACGGTGATCGGAGATGTTGTAAACGCAGCTCAAAGAATTCAGTCACTTGCCGGAAGCAATGAGATTTTTTTGTCCGGCAGCGTGTATAACCAGATAAGCAGCCATCTTGATACCCTTGAAAACCTGGCTGACTCTGTACAGCTTGATGACGTAAAACTAAAAGGAAAGGAGAAGATCGTTTCCCTTTACAAACTCAGTCCTTTGCTTAAGTAAACCGGGATGTCCGTGTTCTGGATATCCTGAATCATGAAAACCGGATCGCATTTTCAAAGAGATACCGGAAAATCTCTCAATCAGGCATTCTGACCAGTTCCCGTACTAAACTTTCATGGCCGCTGGAATTCGGCCACCCTCAAGCATGAAAACCAGGATGTGTTTTCACGGTAAAATTCATGATCGCGTCAAGAAGTTTGTGGCGATCTATTGGTTTGGTGATATAGTCATCCATACCGCTTTGAATAAACATATCCCGATCCTCTTTCATTGCATGGGCAGTAATGGCGATAATGGGGATTCTGCTTTTCCCCTTTTCCCTCTCGTACTCCCTTATTTTGCGTGCAGATTCAAGGCCGGTCATTACCGGCATCTGCCCATCCATTAAAACAAGATCAAACTGGCTGTTGACAAACTGATTAAAAGCATCCTCTCCGTTCTTTGCAATGGAAACATGCTCAATTCCCAGATGCTTCAAAATACTTATGGCAACTTTCTGGTTAACTACATTATCCTCTGCAAGCAGTATTTTTATTGATTCAAGACGTTCCTTTTGTGCATTTATCGCGGAGACAGGCTCTACTTGACCAACAACTGACCTCAAGACAGGTTTATCAGTCTCTGACAGATTGTGCCGCTGTTTCTCAAAGGTCAGTGTAAACCAGAAGGTTGACCCCCTGCCCTCTTCTGACTCGACGCCGATAGTGCCACCCATAAGTTCCGTAAGTTGTCTGGAAATGGCAAGGCCAAGTCCCGTACCTCCATAGTTGCGGCTCATTGAGGCATCTACCTGTGAAAATGAGCGGAACAGACGATTCATTCTGTTTGCGGGAATACCAATTCCGGTGTCCTTGACATCAAACCTTAACGTGGCATGACCAGAGGCGTCTTTAACAAGATATATATGCAGAACAACCTTACCCTTCTCGGTAAATTTGACGGCATTTCCGCACAGGTTCAAAAGAACCTGGCGAATCCTTCCCGGATCTCCCTTGACAAGGCACGGTACATCATCATCAATAATGCAGGCGAATTCAAGACCCTTGCCAGCAGCATTGATACGCATCATATCAGATATATTGCCTGTAATCTTTTCAAGATCAAAATCAATTATCTCGATATCAAGTTTGCCTGCTTCAATTTTGGAGTAGTCCAGAATGTCGTTGATTATATCAATAAGTGCATCGGCACTGTAACGTATTGCCTCTGCATAGTGACTCTGCTCTGAGGAGAGCTTTGTTTGCAGCAGAAGATCAACCATTCCGATCACTCCATTCATGGGCGTCCGGATTTCATGGCTCATGTTGGCCAGAAACTCGCTTTTGGCAACGCTTGCAGATTCTGCTTTTTCCCGTGCGGCAACAAGATCACGGTTGGCCTCGCGAAGCTCTGCTGTCCTTTTTTCAATTTCACTGTTAAGGCGGGTAGTATATTCAGAGTTCTGTCTGTGGTTCTCCAGCATTATCTCTTCATATTTTTCCTTGAATACACCAACCTGACGTTTAAGCTGCTCCTTCTGGATTCCAAGCAGGTCCTGATGTTCTGAAACTCTCTTCTGGCCAAGGCATAACTGTTCACAAAGCTCTATTGTATTGCCAACATATATCTGGCAGTCATAAGTGTCTGATACAGAATCAATGGTGTAAAACAGAGTGCTTTTAAGGGATGGCAGGTTTACTGAATAAACATTGCAGGCATGAGGCTTGACATCATCTTTCATATGGTCAGCAGTGAAAACATTGGCATTGTCAGGAAAAGGCTTCTCCGATGTGAGAACAGTACCGCTATCAGTGATGACTTTAACAGAACTGTCTGGAATATATTTTTCAAGCAGTTTGATAAAATCCCTGTTTATCTCACAGGGATCTTCAAAATCTTCAAAGATATTATCAATATTTACCATGCCACCACTTTTGTTTTCTATTAGCGTCACATTCATCCGCGGCTGAAAAATAATTTAATTATTCAGGAATTTCAATCCTGTGATAACAATTGCAGCGAAGCTGCCTATGTTATTACGTCACATTCAGCCGTGGCTGAATCATGATTTAACTTCGCCAACAGCAACACAAGTTGCCTTGTTGTCAAGCCTGTTTTGTGTCACTTCAATGAATATATCTCTGCGGCCTTGGCAAGCTCTTCAGGCAAATCTTCGGCAAGGGCCTTGTACTCCTTGATATTGTCACGGATATGAATCATAAGAGATGGTGAAAGCTCTGCCTTCATATGCGGCAAAATGGTATAGTTAAGCCGTGCTACCATATAATCGGCAACCTGAATTATGGCCGGCATACTTTTAGGGTCGATATCGCTCAAGTTATCATGGTGTTGCCTGACACCGTTCTGGACATTGGCCGGCAGTTTCCAGTCACGGGTCAGCAGATACCCGACTATTGTGTGATCTGTATGCAAAATATCATCTTCATATCTGGTAATTTTCCTGTTATCTTTTGGATTCCAGGCCATGCATATCTTCATGAATTCATCCGGCATAACCTGATCCGCAATAATAAGCCCGATATCATGAACAATACCGCATAGAAACGCGTCTTCTCCCTTTTGTCCGAATATTCTTTCAATGCTCATCTGGCTGCATATGGCAACAGAAACGCAATGCATCCATAGATTTTTTCTTGAAAATTTTTCACCATCCGGGTTTCCTGCAAAGAGATTTTTCAACGCATCAACCACTATCAGATTGCGAAGATTGTCGATACCTATAAACGCCACAGCTTCCGAGACACTACTAACCCTTGTTCTTAAGGCATAAAATGGACTGTTCACTAAACGAAGCAGCCTTAGAACCAGGGTGGGGTCCATTTTTATAACTCTTTCAAAATCCTTTACCGAGCTGCTCTCGTCCGATATCATTCGTGTCAGGCGAGCTGCAACGCTTGGCAAGGTCTTCATCTCCTCAAGTTGCCTGAGCATTATCTCAGCGTGCTTTATGCCGTCGCTTTTGACCATCTGTCCATTCCTGTATTAAGCTGATGAAAATGAGCAAGAACCGGCAATTTTAAAATATCTGTTCTTAGAAGACGTGTTGAAAAAAACATAACTTCAAGGCTTTCTATTTCATCAGTCACAGGATTCAGGCGTGCAATAATATCATCCCCCAGTTCCTCGCTTTCTTGTTCCGGGTAAGGTGGACATGTTTGAATATAAAGGATATCGGCGTTCCGGTCATACTGAAAAATCAGTTGCGTTTCCATTCAATGCCTCCTTCAGAAAGTTTTCTTGCGATATATGCTGTAATTACCCAGTGACGGATAATCGGCAAGAAATCACTGACTACAACTACAACAACATATTTTCCACCTCTTACAGTGTCAAACCACCTGCTGAACATACGGGCATTTCCAAAACGCTCACTCCTGCGTACATGATCGGGATCAGCAAGGACATCTCCAATATATTTACGATATTCAGGCAATAGATCTGGATGGTATTTTGTAATATGTTTTTCACGTTCTGCAGTAACTTCAACATCTGCTTTCAGATAATTGCATGGAAAATATGTTGTCATTGTTTTTTATTTGTCTGTAGAAAACCACGTCCTTTGGGCGTGGTCAAAGGTGCTCGGCTCCGCCTGAAAAGTGTTTTTAAAATCGCGGTGGCGAAGCCATGAATCGGCCGAAAGGCCACGTCCTATGGGCGTGGATAGGTCGATTCAAGCGATTTTTTTACTTTTAACCCTTAAGCTGTGCCACAAGATTTATATAATCCTGCTTTGCCTTGTCCTGAGGAGTTCCTTGAAGTTTAGCCCACGCGTCATACTTGGCCCTCCCCTTGAAGTCTGTCAATCCAGGCCGTTTGCCTGTGGCATCGCCCGTACTGCCCTGCTTGAACAGAGAATAGAGTTTCAAAAGTGTGTCATTGTCAGGTTTTTTGGACAGTGTCTGGACATCTTTACCTGCCTGTTCAAAAGCTGCGTTCAAATCGCTCATTGGAGTCTCCTTTTATGTTATTGTCTTTACAATTCAAAACTCAGAAGCGGTCTGTCAAGGTATGTCTGTCAGGTAGAAAATCAATATTGAAAGGTCATGAATTCAACCAGACAGTCATGATTTGACCATACGGTCATAACTTGAGAAAACAGTAAGTCACTAAAAACACAACTAAAACACATTCTGTTTTGATTTCATACCATTTCTGTGTTTCGCCTCTTTTTCTGTCAATTCGGTTTCAAGCAAATCCTCAAGTCTTTTGGCAAAATATATCATAACCTCATATGCGGGATTTCCGAACTGATCGGGGACAAAGGAGAGAACAAGAATATCCCCACTTTGTTCCCAGCACAGGGATTTTCCGTTTTCCTCTTTCCAGGGTATTTCACGGGGAGCACCGTATTTTTCTTTCAGTGTTTCAACAACATTCAAATCATCTTGTTTGAACTTTACCCTTATCAAAAGCGGTGTATTGTTAAATTCAGAAAAAAGAAATTCCACATAAGTGAAAGGGAGATTCTTTTTAACCGCATACCTGTAAGCAAGCTTTATTGTGTTATGCTCAACACGCTCCACAACCGGGGAGTGGACAAGTTCGCCAGTAGAAGAGTTAAGTCTCTGATTCAGCTCGTCAAAATAGGGAAAATAATCTTTTAAAAACCCCTCCCGGTTAATATTGAGGTTAATGGTGTTTTTTGTCTCGGTGGAGTGATCTCCAAGTATGTTGTCAAGTCTTTTTTTCAGGCTGTGCGACAGTACAGAATTGACATCCACGTCAAAAAAGCTGTAGGTCTCAGGATAATCTATTGTGCCGCCTGGCAAAGAGGTGTCACTGCTGTCTGTGCAGGAGATCAAAGAAAACATCAAGATTAAAGAAAACATCAAAACAAACGGGCATGTCCGTGTTTTTGGACACCCCGAACCATGAAAATCAGATTGCATTTTCATCCTGTGCCCCCTTGTCAACCAGGTTTTTTACAAGCCCCTTCTGAATCTTTGATTCAGAAGGGGCAGTTGACATCTTTTCCGCATGGTGACACGCAACCATTCTGTTTTCAAGACGCCTTGATTCTGGGGCAACCTGTCTGCAAATATCACTCATATAAGCACAACGACGGTGAAATGTACAGCCTGGAGGTGGATTCAAAGGAGAAGGAAGCTCTCCTGAAAGCCGTATTCTCTTTTGCCGTGATTTGATATTCACATGAGGTGTGGCAGCCAGAAGAGCCATTGTATATGGATGGAGAGGCTTGTCAAAAATGGTGTTTTTTTCTCCCTGCTCAACAACCCGACCAAGATACATAACCATGACTTCATGTGATATCAGACGAACAACACTCAAATCATGGGATATAAAAAGATAGGCAAGGTTCATCTCCTCCTGAAGATCCATAAGAAGATTCAGTGCCTGTGCCTGGACAGATACATCTAATGCAGATACAGGTTCATCTGCGATTACAAGGGCGGGATTGAGCATCAATGCCCTCGCAACCGCGATTCTCTGGCGCTGCCCGCCTGAGAACATATGTGGATAACGGCTGTATTGCTCAGGGGTAAGACCGACCTTCTCCATAATGGCCAAAGCCTTTTCACGTCTCTGGCTCCTGGAGAGGCTTGTATTTATTATAAGAGGCTCTTCA
Organism: Desulfamplus sp.; assembly: GCA_015232935.1. Lineage (GTDB taxonomy): Bacteria > Desulfobacterota > Desulfobacteria > Desulfobacterales > Desulfobacteraceae > Desulfamplus. The sequence goes on along the minus strand of JADFYT010000013.1, from coordinate 10,355 downwards.
AGAATATCTCCTACCTTTTTGCGTGGATTGAGAGAGCCGTAAGGATCCTGAAATACAATCTGAACCTTGCTTCTAAGAGTTCTTTTCTGTGCCTTGCCGCTGGTGACGGCATTTATGCCAGCAATATCAAATTCACCTGATGTTGGCTGTTCTATCATTGTCACCAAACGGGCAAGAGTAGATTTTCCACAGCCAGACTCACCCACAACAGCAAGGGTTTTGCCGGGCTCTATGTCAAATGACGCACCGTCCAGGGCTTTGAGAAGGATATCCTTTTTAAAAAATCCGCTTTGTTTTACCGGATAATATTTTTTAAGGTTACTGGCAGATATTACAGGATTGCTGGCACTCATATTGTAAAACTCCATTCTGGAATCAAAAATTTATTTATTAATTTGCCATGAAAACGCATTTTTATTTTCATTATTCGAGTCGGCCACACAACGGCCACGAAGGTCTGATTGTCATCTTGTGAAAACAGATTCAACCCGGGCGTTTACGTTTACAAGCCCCTTACGAATCCTTGATTCAGGAGGGGTAGTTGACAAGTGGAAAGTGGCACCTTACAGCCATTTTATCTTTCCGGGTATAAGCCGGAATCTCTTTTTTGCAGATCTCCTGAACAAAAGAGCATCGCGGATGAAATAGACACCCCTTTGGCCTGTTATACTTTCCTGGAACTATTCCTGGAATGGTAGGAAGCCTTCTGGCCTGTACATTTCTTTCCGGCAGTGCGTTCAAAAGAGCATGTGTGTATGGGTGAGAAGGTGATGTGAAAATATTTTGAGCACTGTTTTTCTCCACAACCTGCCCGGCATACATGACAACAACATCTTCTACGGTTTCTGCTATAACAGCCATGTCATGAGTAATGAGAATAAGTGCCATGTTGTTTTTTTTTTGAAGATCAACAAGAAGCTCCAGAATCTGTGCCTGAATTGTCACATCAAGGGCTGTGGTTGGCTCATCAGCAACAAGAAGACTTGGATTGCAGGCAATAGCCATGGCAATCATGACTCTTTGGCACATACCGCCGGAAAGCTGATGTGGAAAACTCTTCAACCTGTCTTCAGGCACCGGAATTCCTACCTGTGAAAGAAGTTCAATGACCCTGTCGCGTCTTTGCTGCCGTGTTCCCCCTTCATGGATTTTAAGAGCTTCACTGATCTGGTACTCAACAGTAAAGCAGGGGTTAAGGCTTGTCATTGGTTCCTGGAAAATCATGGAAACATCTTTGCCGGTGATCTGACGTCGTCTTTTGTCCTGCATTTTCAGAAGATCGTTTCCATTAAACATCAACCTTTCAGCTTCAATAATACCTGGATAGGGAATAAGGCCCATGAGAGCCAGTTGAGTCACGCTTTTGCCTGAACCAGACTCACCGACAATACCAACCACCTTTCCGGCATCCACCGTAAGATCTACATCATCTACTGCCTTGAATCCGTCAAAGTCAACAGACAGCTTTTTGATTTCCACTAATTTTGTCATTGTTTTTTTGTCTTCCTGTTTTTAACTTCCTTGTCGAGAACTCCCCTTCTGAATCTTTGATTCAGGAGAAGCAATTGATCGTCTTATATCCCCTGCTATCTTTTCATTTTAGGATCCAGAGCGTCTCTTAGACCATCACCGGCAAGATTGAAAGCAAGCACTGTAAGAAGGATTGCAACTCCCGGAAAGGTGACAACCCACCAGGCTCTCTGGATAAACTGAAGGGAGTTGGCAAGCATGGCACCCCACTCAGGAGTTGGAGGCTGGGCACCCATACCAAGAAATCCAAGGGCAGCAGCATCTAAAATGGCGGCGGAAAATCCAAGGGTGGCCTGGACAATCAGAGGAGCCATGCAGTTGGGAAGAAGAACATTGAACATCATTCTTAGCGGCCCTGCACCACTTACGCGTGAGGCTGTAACATAATCCTTGTTTTTTTCAGCAATTATTGATGCGCGGGTAAGTCGGACATAGTGAGGAAGCACAACTATCGCAATCGCCAAAATGGCGTTCTGAAGGCTCGGGCCAAGGATTGCCACAATGGCCATTGCAAGAAGAAGACTTGGCAGGGCAAGCATGATGTCCATAAGCCTCATGACAACCGTCTCGTAAAATCCACCAAAATATCCGGCTGTCACACCAAGAATTATACCTGCTGCAAGAGAGAGCGTCACAACAATGACTCCAACAAAAAGGCTCAATCTTGCTCCAAATATCAATCTGGACAGGATGTCTCTTCCAACATCATCAGTACCAAGTATAAATTCGGTATTTCCACCCTCCATCCAGAAAGGAGGTTGCAAGATAGCGCTCCTGTACTGGTTGAAAGGGCTGTGAGGTGCAATGATGTCCGCAAAAATCGCACACAAGATTGCCCCCGCAATAAAATAGAGTCCTATAACAGCACCTCTGTTTTCACTGAAATATTTCCAGAACTCTTTTAAAGGATGAGGAGGCACGGTCTCGTTTTCTGTTATTGGAATGTTTTTTTCTTTTATCACAATGGCTTGATTCATTACTATTCGTTCCTGTAGAAGAGTTTCAGATATTCATAAAAGAGTTTCAGATATTCAGATCATAACTCTTTGGAGAAAATGTTTAATTTGAAGTTGTTATCTGCTGGCTTCGGGAAGTAAACGAGATGCCCTGTTGCCCCTCCGCACCAATCATTACAGACTCGACAAGTGGCTGGTTGACAGATTTATCGGAATGCCACTCGACTAAAAAGTTAGCACCAGAACCACCGGATTTGTCTTTCTGGGGAATAACATAACGGATAGATTCCAAAACTCCAAGAACAACTGGCCTGTCTATCATTTTTTTCAACCGCTCACCTTTTGTACCATAATAATCTATAGAGGAGACTGTCATTGAATGCTTAAGATCAGTATTCCTGATACTGAGTGTCACTGTCAGCATTACCGGAGCTTCACGATTACCGGCATAGATATGAGAGTAGGCAGGTACATACAGTGTCTGACCATTTGAAAGCGATACTGGCTCACCAGCATAGACAAGAACCGCGGGGAAGAATAGTGCAATTTGACTTGCAGCCACACAGAGCAGGCAAACTTTACAAAAAAAGCATGTTTTGTTTATATTATTGTCATTTTTCATATAATCACCATAAACATTTCGGTTAGTTGGACTGCGATAATATTTTTTTAGAGTTCAGCAAACAGACGCCAATTTTTTAAAATTATTTCGTTCCTGCTGATTACCTACAACCGCCACCATATCTCCTTCCCTGAATAGATAATCTGCCTTTGGGTTGGATTGAAATTGTTTTGCATGAATAACTCCAACTATTGAAGCTCCGGTTACGGTGCGTACCGCCGCATCCTTAATGCTTTTATTTACAAGAGGACTTGCGGAATCAAGAGTCAACCAGGAAATTTCCAGAACATTTTTTATATTATCCAGTTTGGCCAAAAGTTTATGATCCTGATCAAAAGATGATGAAATATTGTCATACTCTGATTGATAAATAGGTGCGTAAAGCTGTTGCCTGACCGCATCAGAATACTCCTGAATAACTGCTACAGGTATCTCCAGATGAAGAAGTGCCTGTCTCGCGATTTCAAGGCCTGCCTCCATCTCTGGCATTACAGCCATATAGACTCCGCTTTCATACAGTTCCCTTGTCTGTTCAACACCATCTGTCCGGACAATTATACGAAGTCCTGGATTTATATGATGTGCAAGTTTTACTATGGATTGGGCTATAGTGACTGAAGGGGTTGTAATGAGCAAAAGGGTTGCTGACTCCACTTTTGATGCTTCAAGCACTGTCTGATGAGTCATATCTCCATAGATCACAGGAAATTTTGCATCTTTACATTCAACCATCCGCTGATGATCAAGTTCAATTATAATAAAAGGAATCTCAAGTTTTGTCAGAACCCTGGCAATATGCTGTCCTACTCTTCCGCCACCTGCAATTACTACATGACCGGCGATTGCTGAAGATGGCAGATTCTCTGTCTGCAATGGCTCATACTTAAAACGGCGTTTTTTAAATTTATAAATGGGTGCCGCCATTGCTGACGCAAATGGGGTAAGTACCATACTAAGAACTGATATGGCCAGAACAAGTGAGTAGAGGTTCTGGTCTATAGCATGAGTTTCAAGCCCTGTCCTTGCAAGAACAAACGCAAATTCACCAACCTGAAACAGCCCCAGACCAACCGCTGTTGGAATAATATTGATATATCCAAAAACAATTGCAAGAACAAAAAATATTGCACCCTTGAAAAGGGATATAACCACAACAAGAGAGACTATTTTTATCCAGTTTTCAAGCATAAAAACAGGGTCGAGAAGCATTCCGACTGATGTAAAAAACAGAAGACCGAAAATGTCTCTCAAAGGTATGATATCATTTAAAGCCTGGTGGCCATAGTCAGACTCGCTAAGTACCATTCCCGCGACAAAAGCACCAAAGGCAAACGAGAGTCCAAAAAGATATGTGGCATATCCTATACCAAGGCCTGTTGCTGTGATTGCCAGAATAAAAAGCTCTCTGGAGTTCCATTTTGCCACATGAGACAGCATTCGCGGCAGGATCTTTCTGCCAAGATAGAGCATGAAAAACAAAAAGACCACAGACTTTATTACAGCAACGGCCAGCAGAGGCAATCCCGCCTTGGGATTACTCAATTGAGGCAGAATAATCATCATGGGTATTACAGCAAGATCCTGCACAATCAGCATCCCTATCATGACTCTGCTGGAGAGAGTCCCCATAAGCCCCCTGCCCATAAGGGTCTTGAGTGTCACCATAGTGCTTGAAAGAGAGATCAGAGCCCCAAGCCATAGTGAGCCTGAAAATGACAAGCCTGAATATTTGCCGATATAAAAGCCAATAGCAATGGTTAAAAGAATCTGAATCGGGGTGCCAAACAGAGCGATATTTCTCACAGGCTTTAACTCTTTGATAGAAAACTCAAGCCCGAGAGCAAAAAGCAGCAGAGCCACTCCGATCTCTGCCAGAAGTTCAATCTCATGAATACCACCAACAGTAATGCCACCAGTATATGGCCCTACTGCAATACCCGCAAATATATAACCCAGAATAAGCGGTTGCTTCAATTTCTGAGCAATCAGAGCACCAATCATGGCAGCAACAACAATAATAACAATATCAGCAGCTACACCCATAAGTAGAACCTCAATTCATCAAATTTGAACTTTTCTGACCCGATTTCCAGGGTCGTAATATAAAATCCTGTCATACCGGCTGTGCCGTTTATCATGCACGGCTTATACGTGGATTGACTATACCGTAAAGAATATCGACCAGAAGATTTACAAAGATAATAAGTGACGAGATAATCAGAATCCCCCCCTGTACCACAGGATAATCACGGCGGTTGATTGATTCTACAATCCATTTGCCGACCCCGGGCCAGGCAAATATGGTCTCGGTCAGAATCGCACCCGCAAGAAGCACCCCAACCTGAAGCCCTATTACTGTTATAACCGGAATAAGTGCGTTTCTTAATGCATGAATCATTATAACCCTTGCAGGAGAGAGTCCTTTTGCCCGGGCAGTTCTGACATAGTCTTCCTGAAGAACTTCAAGCATGGAGGAGCGGGTCATTCTGGCAATAACAGCAAGGGGAATAGTGCCAAGGACAATAGACGGGAGAATCAAATGGCTTAATGCAGATTTAAAAGCACCCTGTTCATCAGACCTGAATGCATCAATCAGCATGAAACCAGTATCCGCATCAATCCAGTAAAGTGCTGACAGGCGACCTGAAACAGGAGTCCAGCCAAGGTTTACAGAGAAAAAAAGAATCAGCAGCAACCCCCACCAGAAGATGGGCATGGAGTAACCAGTCAAAGATACTGTCATAACCGAGTGGTCAAAAACCGTCCCCCGTTTGACACCTGCAATTACCCCTGCCGGAAGACCAAAAAGTACCGCAAAGATCATGGCACAAAAAGATAGTTCCAAAGTAGCGGGAAATAGAGTCATAAACTCTTTGAGCACAGGCTTCTTGGTTACAAACGACTTGCCAAGATCCCCCTTGAAAACATTTGTGATGTATTGAAGATACTGAACCGCCAGAGGCTTGTCCAGTCCCATTGCCTTTTTCATCTGTTCATGCCTTGCAGGATCAATTCCCCGTTCTCCGGCAAGAAGTTCCACAGGGTCACCTGGTATAAGGTGAACAAGAGAGAACGTAAGAAGAGTAATGCCAATAAAAGCAGGGAAAATCTGCAGAAATCGTTTTGCAAGAAATTGAATCATAAAACCTCTTTAAACATTCATGGCCATTGGACAGGCTAACCCTAATCATGAAAACAGGAATGCATTTTCTAAAAGATTTGACAACTTTTTAAAAGTTGTCAAATCCATGGTGGAAAAGACCGTCTATTTCTTTAAAGGGCGTCCATCATTCACCGGTTGACACTTTTGATGAGATATGAAGGATGCCCTTAAGAGAGCCTATTCCTTTAGATCAACTCCGTAGAAAATATGTTTTCCAAAAGGATCTATCTTGTAGTCAACAACTTTGGTGCTCATTGGCTCAAATACAACTGAATGGGCAATTGTCACCCAGGGTGCCTGCTCCTTGAAAATGGCCTGGGCCTCTTCATAAAGTTTTGTTCTTTCAGCAGGATCAGCGATTAGTTTTGCTTTTTTAACAAGATCATCAAAAGGTTTGTAGCACCACTGTGCACGGTTGGAACTTCCTACAGCATCGCAGCCCAGCAGAACAGAAAGAAAGTTATCAGGATCACCGTTGTCTCCGGTCCATCCTAAAAGAAGGCTCTTGTGCTCTCCTGCCATGGAGCGTTTAAGGTATTCACCCCACTCATAAGATACTATTTTTGCGGTAACACCGATCTTTGACCAGTCTTCCTGAATCATTTCAGCCATTCTTCTGGCATTGGGGTTGTAGGGACGCTGTACAGGCATTGCCCATAGATCTGTCTCAAATCCTTTGTCAAAATCTGCTTCTGCAAGAAGTTTTTTTGCCTGTTCAACATTGTAGTCATAATCTTTTACAGCATCATTGTAAGACCAGATGGTTGGAGGAATCGGGTTTTTGGCAACTTTGCCGGCACCCTGAAATACAGCGTCAATAATTGCCTGTTTGTTGATGGCCATACTAAGAGCCTGACGAACTCTTACATCCTTGAACTCATCAGTTTTTACGTTAAAGGCAAGATATCCTACATTCAACCCCTCTTTTTCCATCAGGTTGATGTTTGTATCTTTTTTCATCTGCTCCAGATCAGCAGGGTTGGGATAGGGAATAAGATGACATTCACCTGCCTTGAGCTTTGCGTAGCGTACAGAGGCATCAGGTGTAATTGTAAAAACCAGTTTATCAATCTTGGCACGGCCTTGCCAGTAAGTTTCATTAGCCTGGTAGCGAATAGCTGAATCCTTCTGGTAAGATACAAAGACAAACGGTCCGGTGCCCACAGGTTTCTGGTCAAACTCATCAGGAGTTCCAGCCTTGAGCATCTTGTCAGCATACTCGGCAGAGTGAATGGATGCAAAATCCATGGCAAGATTGGCAATAAAGGGAGCTTCCGGTTTTGTCAGATGAAAAACTACAGTGTAATCATCTTTTTTCTCAATTGATTTAATAAGTTCCGGCATACCCATGCTTGTGAAATACTCATAGTTGCCGCCAGAGATCTTGTTGTAGGGATGGTTGGGGTTACTTTGCCGCTCAAACGAGAAGATAACATCATCGGCATTAAACTTGCGGGTCGGGGTAAAAAAACTTGTAGTATGAAAATCCACATCTTTTCTCAGATGAAAAGTATAGGTCATTCCATCTTCTGATACATCCCAGGATGTCGCAAGACCAGGCTCAATCTTTGTGGTACCACGCTCAAATCCTACAAGCCTGTCAAAAATCTGCACTGCCGAGGCATCAAATGTGGTTCCTGATGTGTAAAGGGCCGGAGTAAAACCTTCGGGACTTCCTTCAGAGCAATAGACAAAGGTCTTGGCATGGGCAGAGATGCTCAAAACAGTCAACATAACGACAACACTTAACGCTGTAATGCAATTTTTCCATTTCATCACAATGTTCTCCTTGTTTTTAATGTTTTTTGGAATTAAAAAAGATTTTCAGACTGTGAAACAGCCTGTCTGATTGTAATTATGCATATAGAATTAAATCAAACCTGTCAATGAGCGAATACAGTTTTAGCAAGTTGCAAAGATAAAATAATACAGAGGAGAAAACAGACCATGTTTGATCAAAAAACATATATAAACCGTCGCCACCGCTTAAAGCAGCAGCTTGGATCAGGCATTGTTTTATTTCCAGGCCACGATGAGAGCCCGATCAATTTTGCTGACAACACCTATCCATTTCGCCAGGACAGCTCCTTTCTCTATTTTTTTGGGCATAATCTCCCCGGACTTACGGGCGTTTTGGATATTGACAAGAATGATGACTATCTTTTTGGCAATGATGCAGGCATTGATGAGATGGTCTGGACAGGGTATCAACATCCCGTATCAGAGCTTGCACAAATGGTAGGTATAAAAAAAACAGGCTCTCTTGCGGAGCTTGAATCATTTATGAAAACAGCCTTCTCGTCTCGTAAAGACTTCTCACCTGCCAGGAATTCGCCATCTTGCAACAAATTCTCACCTGCCAGAGAGTTGTCATCCTGCAACAATTTCTCACCTGCCAGAGAGTTATCATCTGGTAATACAATCCATTTTCTTCCCCCGTACAGAGCTCAAACACATTTAAAACTTTTGAGGTGGTCGGCTTTTTCCTCAATTGCTATTTTACCATCAACTGAGCTTGTCAAGGCGGTGATTGCACAAAGACAGATCAAGACTGATCAAGAGATCATTCAGATTGAGCAGGCAATCAATATAACTGTTGATATGCATATTGACGCGATGCAGATGGCAAAACCTGGAATCAAAGAGCGGCATGTAATTGCGGCACTTTACAGCAAAGCACATGACGCCGGAGTGTCAATGTCGTTTACCCCGATTGCGACAACACAAGGAGAGACCCTGCATAACCATTTCTACGGAAACACACTTGAGCCAGGCGATCTTTTTCTTCTTGACTCAGGAGTGGAAAACGCCATGCACTATGCAGCGGATCTCTCCAGCACATTTCCGGTGAATGGCACTTTTACTTCAATGCAAAAAGATATCTACAGCATAACTCTTGATGCTCATGAGGCAGCCATTGCAGCAATTAAACCTGGAGTAGCATTCAAAGATGTTCACTTCAAGGCGTGCGGAGCCATTGTGTCAGGACTAAAAAACCTTGGCCTGATGAAAGCAGATTTGGATGACGCTGTTCTGTCTGGAGCACATGCTCTTTTTTTCCCTTGTGGCACAGGTCACATGATGGGATTAGATGTCCATGACATGGAGGATCTTGGCGAAACATACGTAGGATATGACGGAGAGGCAAAAAGTACCCAGTTCGGATTAAAATCCCTTCGTCTTGGAAAGGTTCTAAAACCCGGGTTTGTCTTGACCATTGAGCCTGGAATCTATTTTATTCCCGCATTGATCGAAAAGTGGCGGACAGAAAAGAAATTCGCGGATTTCATAAATTATGCTGCCCTTGATTCCTATCTTGCTTTTGGCGGGATACGAAATGAAGAGGATTACCTGATAACAGAAACCGGGGCAAGACTGCTTGGGAAACCCAAACCAAAAACCATTGCTGATATTGAAAATTTGAAAAAATGATCCATGTCTGAAAATTCCGGCAGCAAACGTTAGACCTCCTGCAAAACCGGATTTTGCTCCCTGAATTGCACCGGATGAAAAGTGAGTTCTGCAGGAGGTCTATTATACAACATGGCCAGTTGCTCTACTCTTCAACAACCTCGGCTTTTATAATGGTTACAGCCTCTCTTGGAACATCATCATGTCCACCTTTGCTGGTTGTTGCCACCTGTTTGATTTTGTTGACTACGCCATGTCCCTTGGTAACTTTACCAAACACTGTATAACCCCATCCTTGAGGGGTTTTTGACGAAAAATTCAAAAAATCATTCTTTTTTACATTAATAAAAAACTGTGCGGTTGCACTGTGAGGATCCGATGTTCTTGCCATTGCAACAGCGTAAGCGTCATTTAAAAGTCCATTGTCTGCCTCGTTTTCAACCGGAGCTTGAGTCGGTTTTTCCTTCATATCTTCGGTCATGCCTCCACCTTGAATCATAAATCCATTGATGACTCTGTGGAAAAGAGTACCATCATAGTGTCCCGCGTTTACATAAGAGAGGAAGTTTGCAACTGTCTTTGGAGCTTTTTCCGCATCAAGGCTGGAATCTGTCACCAATATTGACGTCAGACTAAAAATCGCCAGTGCCATTTCCATATGCACTCCTGATTC
>JADFYT010000139.1 GCA_015232935.1 Desulfamplus sp. | reverse complement strand
CATGTTCATCCTGCCACAGCAATGACCTTGAGAAACTTATGTCTGCCTGTGGTTTTGTCTCCAAGTCATCAGGGCCTGGCGGTTCTGTTCAGACAACATCATCCGCCGGATCATCATGTGGTGGATGTCCCGCGACAAGTTGCAGTACCTGTGGAAGCAGATAGACGATGACAAAACAGATAATAAAAATAGGAACAAGAGGCAGTCAGCTTGCCCTGTGGCAGGCTAACTGGGTTAAAAGCCAGATTGAACGGATATCCAATGTTCAAACTGAAATCATAAAGATAAAGACGACAGGGGATCAGATAACTGATCGTCCCCTCTCAATGGTGGGTGGTAAGGGGCTATTTGTAAAAGAGATTGAACAGCAGCTTCTGGATCGGGATATTGATATAGCTGTCCACAGCATGAAAGATATGCCAGGAGAGCTTCCTGAAGGTCTGACTGTAGGTGCCATTCCCGTAAGGGCAAATCCCTTTGATGTTCTCATATCACGCGATAATATTCCTCTTGATGCACTGCCTGCCGGTGCACGGATTGGTACAAGCAGCTTGAGGCGTGCATCTCAGCTTAAACATGCCCGCCCTGATATTACAACTCTTTCGATCCGCGGAAACCTTGATACCCGGCTAAGAAAACTGGATACAGGTGAGTATGATGCCATCATCCTTGCTGCCGCAGGTCTTGTCAGGCTTGGCATGGCAGACAGAATAACCGAGTATCTTGATGAGGATCTGATGGTTCCGGCTGTAGGGCAGGGAGCTCTTTGCATTGAATCCCGTCAAAGCCTTGTGCAATCTGTCTGCAAGAATCATATCGAGTCTGATCAACATGATGTGAATATTTTGCTGAATCAAGATGTGCAGACTTCGTTGAATCAACATGACGTGCTGATTTCACAGATTTTAGCAAAACTTGATGACATTTCAAGCCGTATTCCTGTTGAGGCAGAACGGGCTTTCCTTAAAAGAATGGAGGGCAGTTGTCATATACCGGTTGCATGTTTTGGTAAACTCAGGAATGGAGAAAATGCCGGAGGTTCAATTCTGCTCGTTTTAACAGGGCTGGTAGCATCTGAAGATGGAACCCGGGTGATCAGGGAGACAATGACCGCTCAATTGAAAATTCCGGCCACAGAGACAGTGACCGCTCAATTGGAAATCCCGGACGGAATGACAGTTAACGCTCCATTGAAGATACCGGCAAATTCATTGAATATATCGGCAAAAGAGCCATTGCACATAGAAAGCATATCAAAGGCTGCCCGGAAGACCGGAATAGAGCTTGCCGAGACGCTTCTGGCAAAAGGGGCAAAACAGATACTTCAAAATTTGAAAAACTGATATTTGGAAGTTTTTAAGACCCAATGCAGAACAAGCTTAGAAAATATATCGGAGAATTTTAAAAATCGATGAATACTCAAAAAGGTAAAGTCTATCTTATCGGTGCGGGGCCAGGAGATCCAGGGCTTATAACAGTCCGGGGAATGGAGTGTATTAAAAAGGCAGACGTGGTGGTTTATGATTACCTTGCCGCACCTGCCTTGCTGAAATATGCCAAAAAAGACGCACAGATTATTTATGTCGGGAAAAAAGGTGGTGACCACACAATGTCTCAGGAGAATATAAATCAACTTCTGGCAGACAAGGGTGGAAAAGGTCTTGTAGTGGCTCGCCTCAAAGGTGGTGATCCCTTTATTTTTGGCAGAGGCGGAGAGGAGGCTGAAACTCTTGTTGAAGCTGGCATTCCCTTTGAGGTTGTTCCTGGTGTAACGTCAGCGGTGGCAGCTCCTGCCTATGCCGGCATTCCTTTGACTCACAGAGACTACACATCATCAGTGTCCCTTGTTACAGGCCACGAAGATCCTTCAAAAGACGAGACGAACATTCGATGGGATACACTTGCTCAAAGCGGAAGTACTCTGGTCTTTTTCATGGGAGTAAAGAATCTTGCCAACATTCGGGAAAATCTGGTTAAAAATGGAAAATCTCCAGATACTCCAGTTGCTCTGATCCGCTGGGGAACAACACCAGAGCAGCAGACTGTAACGGGTGTGCTTTCCGACATTGTGGAAAAGGTCGCTAAAGCCAAACTCAAGCCGCCGGCACTTATTGTGGTAGGGGATGTGGTCTCATTGAGGGAAAAAATGATATGGTTTGAAAAACGCCCGTTTCATGGAAAACGCATTGTTGTTACCCGTGCAAGGGCACAATCAAGCGGCCTTATTGCCACATTGACCGAACTTGGTGCAACCTGCATTGAAATTCCGACCATAAAGGTGGTTCCTCCATCTGACAACACCCCTCTTGAAAATGCTGTTGCCAATATCAAAAATTATGACTGGATTGTTTTCACAAGCGTCAATGGAGTTAAATTCTTTTTTGATACCTTGTTCAAAACTGGAAAGGATGTAAGAGTGATGGGGCATCTCAAGTGTGCCTGCATAGGTCCTGTGACCAAAGAGGAGCTTGCTGCCCATGGTATTGTCTCGGATATACTGCCTGAAAGCTACAGGGCTGAGTCAGTGGTGCAAGCCTTTTCCGGAATGGATATAAGTGGCAAAAAAATTCTGCTGCCAAGGGCAAAAGAGGCAAGATCTGTTCTGCCTGAGGAGCTTGCAAGGATGGGAGCTGATCTTGATGAGGTAACTGCCTACGTGACAGAGAAGGTCGAAGATGAAAAGAACGAGTTGATAGAATTTCTGGAACAAGGCAGTATTGACATGGTTACATTTACAAGCTCTTCAACTGTAAAGAATTTTAAGGCATTGCTGCCTGAGGAGAGGTTTGTCCAATTGATGAGGAACGTAAAAGTTGCCTGTATCGGCCCGATAACCTCTGATACTGCACAAGAAGAGGGTATGACACCCGATATTGTGGCAACTGAATATACTATTCCCGGTCTTGTTAACGCCATGATTGAATACAGCAGCCCTGAATAATAATGATAATTGAACCTGAGAACAGCAAAATTAGTATAGATGACCGTATTGATACAGACAACCATATTTGCAAAGATAACTGTATTGACACAGACGGTAGTATTGGCACAGATAACCGTGTTATAAATTATCTTCGCATATCAATAACAGACAGATGTAATCTTGCCTGTCAATACTGCGTTCCCAAAGAGATATTGCCGGCACTCTCCCATAAGAGCATTGCAAGATATGAGGAGATCAACAGGATTGTGGTCTGTGCATCCCAGCTTGGCATAAGTAAATTGAGGATCACGGGAGGAGAGCCTCTTGTAAGAAAAGGGGTTTTTTCCTTTCTAAAAGGGTTGTCCCGGATTGAAGGCATTAATGATATTTCCATTACAACCAATGGTGTGCTTCTGGAATCTCACATAGACCAGCTTGTAGAAGCCGGTGTAAACAGGATAAATATCAGCCTGGATACACTCAAACGCGACAGGTTCAAATTCATATCAGGAAGAGATCTGTTTGAAACTGTATGGAGTGGTATAATGGCAGCTCTGGACAAAGGTCTTTTCCCCATAAAACTCAATGCTGTAATACTAAGGGGAATAAATGATGATGAAATTGAGGCTATTGCACGACTTTCGCTCAAATATCCGTTTCATGTAAGATTTATTGAATATATGCCTATGGGAAACTCTTCGGTTGATATCTCCCAGCAGGTTCTGATACCGGAAATCAGGCAAAGGATTGAGCATGGTATCGGAAAACTTGAGCCAGTTACAAGAGTCATGCTGAACGCTAAAGATAACAGTATTGGCGGTGGTAGTGGTTTCAGCAGCAGTAGTGTTGGTTTCAGCAGCGGTGGTAGTGATCTAAGCTGTAGTAGCGGCGGCTCCAACTCAGGTTATACTGGAAAGAGTCATTCAGGTTATACTATAGCTGATGAGGCTGGTCCCGCAAAGCGATACAAAATAAAGGGAGCATTGGGAGAGATTGGTTTTATCTCTCCTGTCAGCTCCCATTTCTGCCATGAATGCAACCGGTTGAGACTTACATCTACCGGACACTTGCGACCATGCCTGCTCAACAATCGTGAAATTGATGTGCTTACACCATTGCGTCAGGGTGCTTCCAATGATGCCATAAAGCAGCTTTTTCTTCGTGCAGTTCAAAGCAAACCAGCTTCTCACACCCTTCATGACACAAATTGCAAGGACAATATAGATAATGACAGGACAACTGTTGAAGCACCAAAATGCAACAGGGTTGATACACAGATGTCCGCAATCGGCGGATGATTGAGTTTACTCTTTCAGGTCTGATTCTTTGATTTGAGTTTTCCTGATTTCTGGTTCACTGGACGAATCTTTGTCAGTTCCATGCGAATGGCCGGTTCTGTCGGTGACAGGCAAATGAGCGGATTTATCAGTCCTGATACCGGGTATAGCGACACCGTCGTCACTCCAGCCGAACGGCTCGCCGTTCAGGATAATTTTTTCTTTATTGAACCATACGGTCAAATCCTCTGGATCCTGCTCTATTTTTTCAGTGTCAATGCTTGGGGTCCCCACTTTAAACAAATTATTGGTATATGCTACAGTCCTGGATAATTGTTCATCAGAACGAATGATTTGGGATCTAAAGAGCATTTCTATATTGTAATCTTCTGCTTCTGTCCTGTCACTTGCGAGTTTTTCGCAAACCAGAGATATGGATATCGCAGCGGAATGTTTTTTCTTTATAAATGATTTGATCGCAAATACATTTTTAAAAGTCAACACCGTCATTTCCGGAAAATCAGGCATCACGGAGGCATCAACAGGATGTAACTCTTTCTCTTCAGCCTCGCTTTTGAAGTTCAGCGTAACCAATGAGTTTTCAGCCATCCAGCGAGTTGGCAAAAAGAGCAGGATATTGTTACCCTTAAAAAGGTTTAGCGGATTTAAAAGGGATTTGTCAGTGGTTTGCAACAACACGCTGTCAAATTCCGGTTGTATCCTTTTTAAAATATCACGGTTTCTGATCTGTCCATAGAGCCAGAGAATATCGTAGTTTTTCACCTTGTCATTTTTGAGCACCATATCCATGATGCGATTGAACAGATCAGGTTTGGCATCCAGCAGCAAAGCCGGGCCAACTTTGTGGATCATGTCAGGAGAGTCGATAAAGGCAATATGCCCATTATCAAGATTTCGCATAATAAGCTTGCCGGCCATATCAGAATTTCCCATGCGTGCATACTGAAGAGCGGCAAAAAGTATATTGCCCCAGTCAGAATCATTGGAATTGGATAAAATCAAATCCAGATCTTTTTTAATCATCTTGGGTTCCGCACCCGCATCTTCCACTGTCAGCATGGTTTTGTGCATGGCAACAGAGGCGGCATAAGGATCCTTTCGCAATATGCTCTGATGAATTTGCTGAAAATGCTTAAAGCATTCAAGAGCCTCTTCATTTTTACCGATCTCCTGGGCTGCCTGACCGCGGTAATACCAGTAAGGTGGAAATTTCTGAAAACTGTTTTCAATCCGCTCAAGTTTACGATACCTTCTGTCAAGGTCAGACTCCTTTAAAATATCCGTATAATCACTGATCTGTTTTTCATCCAGTCGCCATTCATCAGGAAGATTATACCGTTTCATCAACTCCCATGAATATTTCAGCAGCTTTTTGTAAAAATTATTAAGTCCCTGCATGGTTTTTACTTCTATTGCCCATCGCCCTTCCTCTTTCTCTTTAGCATATGAATCCATTTGTGCCCGATAGTTGAAATAAAATGAGCCGGTAGAAAGCACAGCATTTAAAACGGCAGTATAGGGATTTATAAGCAAATCTGTATCTAAAATTCGCGATCGCACTCTTTTTTTAAGCTCGTTCTGAATATTTTTGTCAAAACGACTCAGGAGGTATTGCCGTTCATGTTCCTGAATTTTGGAACTTGTGAGAAGATCCATAAGTTCCTGAAGCAGTGTTATGATGTCTGCGTCAGGAATATTGCCAAGATTAAGATTATTGATGATGGTATTGTATTCCTGATCAAGTACCATCTTGTCATTGTAAGTCATTATATGAGTCAAAGAGACCACAATCAAGTTTAGTGATTGCAGTACCTGAAGCTGGGTCTGCTCTTTATTGAGGTCAGCCCTGGTCTCCCCTGAGATAAAAACTCCTGACAACAGGATAAAAACAGAAATTATAGATAAATTTGAAATTTTTATAAATTCTCTTTGAAAGATACACATCTCTATTCAGAATCAACCCCCCAAAATAAACGTTCATGGTCATTATGCGGCCACCCCGAATCATAAAAAACAGAATGCATTTTCATAGTAATTAATGTGTCAAATTTGAGTGATCATGCATCAGGCTTTTCCAGATAGCAGTACCCCTTCAATGAATGGGTCAAGATCACCATCCATAACCCGATCCACATCACCCACCTCAAAGTCTGTCCTGTGATCCTTTACCAGCCTGTAAGGGTGCATTACATATGAGCGTATCTG
>JADFYT010000138.1 GCA_015232935.1 Desulfamplus sp. | reverse complement strand
CGCTGATATTTTTGAATTCGCAAAGAAAAATAAAAAAACATTCAATGTACGTCAAATAAAGGCTGGTCAGCAATACAGCATTATAAGTCAGAAAAATTCCGGAAAAAAGGCAAGTTATCTGATTTACGAAAGAGATTCAAATAAATATGTAATCCTACCAATTTCCAGTGACGTAAATAATAATGACTCTTCCGGATCAAGTTATAAAGACAGCGATAAAGAAAGTACTACGACAACCAAAGTCAGCTTAAAACAAAGCAGTAAAGTTGATCTGAAACAAAGTGGGAAAACTGATAGCAACTCAATACCAGATGCAGCCAACAGAAGAGATTCTGATGTCAAAATCAGACAGGTGTCAGGAATTATTAAAACCAGCCTTCATAAAACTCTCACCAGGATGGGGCTCAACAAGAAGTTGATCAACCAGCTTTCCTCAATTTTCAAGAATACTTCAGCATTGTCCGGTATTCGTAAGGGTGATATGGTTCAAGTTGCATATCAGGAAAAATATGTAAATGGAAAGCGGACAAAAAAAGGTGTTATAACCGCTGTTATAGTCACCTCAAGTAAAAAAACCTATCATGCGTATCGTTTTGCCTATAATGGCAAATCAGGGTATTATGATGAAAAGGGCAACAGCCTTGAGTCATCATTTCTTAAAGCACCTCTTAAATACAGAGAGATATCTTCCGGATTTTCAACAAGGCGATTTCATCCTATAAAACAGATATATCAACCTCATCCCGGCATTGATTATGCTGCACCCAAGGGAACTCCCATAAAGAGCGTAGGGGATGGTATCGTGATCTGCAAAGACTACTCTTCATCTACCGGTAATCACTTAAAGATAAAACATCCTGGTACGGGTATAAGCGAATATATGCATATGTCGCATTTTCATCCTTCGATTAAAGTTAACAAAAAAGTTTCCAAAGGGGATGTAATAGGATACGTTGGTATGACAGGTTATGCTACAGGGCCACATCTTGATTTAAGATTCATGGTAAATAACAAATATGTGGATTACCGGAAACTTAAATTGCCGCATGGAGATCCTCTGCCCAAAAAATTTAGAAACTCCTTTCTGCAGCAGGTCGCTATGGTCAACAGACAGTGGAACAGAACTGCCAGAAGAGAACTCTCTATGAACATAACTAACCCTGTTGTGGAGCAAGAAGAGTATTCTTTAAAGCATAAACTTTAACTTCCTGCCGAGAGAAGTTCCATTCCTGAGCAATAACGAAGGTGGGGGATGAATCGGCTTGCGTATCGGGATGGATACGCTTCAGGCTTCGACCTGATAGAAGCCCCTTCTGAATCTAAGGAGTCAGGAGAGGAGCCTTCGCTCACACCCCCCCCTTACCGTGAAAATGCAATCTGACTTTCATGGTAAAGGGTAGTCAGGAGCTGACCATGAACATTTGATTTTAGCAGCTTCTTATGTCACGCTGTGAAAAATAGATATGGAGGAAGATATATGAACGAAATTATTATACTGGTGCTTCTTGTGGGGCTATATTTCTTAATGCAACTCTATATTCTTCCTAAAATGGGTATCTCGACATGAATGAGAGATGCCTGTCAGGTGGCAGGAAATAAGAATATCGCAGATAACATCAAGGGAGAGTCTGGTAAAAGCATAAAAAAAGATTGTGAATTATGACAATTTGCAGGCTCCTGCTGTCGAATCAAGGATTAATCAGAAAAATTAGTTGACTCAATCTCCTGATTATTTACCATGAAAATACATTTTGTTGATTTTGATGATTCGAGTGCGGCCTTATAATGGCCATTAAGTAAGGTTTGATTCTACCCGGGCGGTAATCTTTGCCCCATTTGATTTTTTGCAAAGTTAATCTTTTTTTTCCGTCAGGGTTATCTTGACCGGCACTCCTGTCAGTTCCGCAAGCCTCTCCGAAGTACTTACCATAAGTTTTTCCAGGTTTTTTATCTCGTCAGAAAATAGTGAATCGTCAATTACAAGTGAAATAGACAGAATTTCTGTTCCGCCATGACGGATTTTTTCCAGTTTGCACCTGGGATGACTTGCTTCAAGTGCATCCTTAAGATAAATTATCACCTGTTCCCGGGATATTTTAATTCCAGATATTATCATCATTGTATCAGCTCGTTCCGCTAACCAATCCATTGTTATTAATGAAGAGCCGCATTCACAAGGATTGTATGTAAAACGAGCCATGTCGCCGGTACGAAAACGTATTAACGGGAATGCTCTGGCTGACAAGGTTGTCAAAACAAGCTCTCCTGTCTGGCCAGGAGGTACAACCTCTCTTGTGACAGGATCAATAATTTCCGGCAGAATATGATCATCATTTATATGCATGCCACAATGGTGCAGACACTCAAACGCAATAGCAGGGCCAGGGATCTCGCTTAGCCCGTAATTGAGCCACACATCAACATGAAGATGCTCCTCAAGATTTTTAATCTGTTCAACTCCCACAGGTTCTCCCACAAGTACAATCCTCTTGAGATTAAACTCATTGGGATTCCTCTCGTTTTCAAACATATGTTCCATGAGCTGCTCTGCAAATGCCAGGGTAGTAACCAGGGTGGTGGTTTTGTAATCTCTTAGCACCATAAGGGTTTTGGCAAGAGAAAGTGGGGAGTTTGGAATCACGCTTGCTCCCATATTCTCTGCTCCATCTTTGTAATCTCTGCCCCAGTTGGCAAGACCTGGAGGCAGGTTTATCTGGAGAATATCCATTGAGGTGACTCCCGCCGCCTCAAGGCTTCTGGCAACCAGTTTCTGCCAGATCATAAGATCAGTTTTTGTGTAACCGCTGATTGAAGGATTAGTTCCGGTTCCAGGGGCAGTATGAATTCTGACAATATCTCTCAGAGGTACTGCAAAAAGACCATAAGGGTAATGCAATCCCAAATGGGAGCGATTCATGAAAGGGAGTCTTTCTATATCACTTAGCGAGACTATATTTTCAGGTAACATGCATTTTTCGATAAATCTGTTGCGATGAAATGGAACAGATTTATAAGCACGGTTAAGAGTGCTCTGAAGACGCTCCAGTTTAAGCTGGTTTTTTTCTTCAACAGTTAGATTTTTCATCTGCTGCATCACGTTTTAATCTCCTTCCCGTCATACTAATCTCTGCCGTCATAAAAATTGCCATAATCTTTTCCAAGATACGCCCTTTTAACATCATCATCTACCAGCAGCTCTTCGGCACTTCCTTGCAATACCATTTTGCCTGTTTCCAGAACATATCCTCTATCTGCAATCTTAAGGGCAGCTCTTGCATTCTGTTCTACCAGAAGAATGGTTACACCCTCCTGCCTGAGTCCTTGAATGGTGGCAAAAATCATCTCAACTATTTTGGGGGCAAGCCCCATGGATGGTTCATCCAGAACAAGCAAAGAGGGTCTTGCCATAAGTGCTCTTCCGATCGCAAGCATCTGCTGCTCTCCACCGGACAGGGTGCCGGCAAGCTGATTCTGCCTCTCCCTTAAAATGGGAAACATATCCATTATGGTTTCAAGATCCTGTTCTACCTGTTTTTTCAACCCTTTTCGATACATTGTATAGCCTCCCATTTTGAGATTGTCCATCACACTTAAGGGAGCAAATATCTGTCTTCCTTCTGGTACCATGCTTATTCCCTGCCGGACAATGGATTGAGGGGACATACCTTTGAGATCATTATCCTTAAACAGAATCTCGCCATCCCAGGTTTTCAGTAATCCGCAGATTGCCAAAAGCAAAGTGCTTTTGCCTGATCCGTTTGCACCAATTATGGAAATAAGCTCTCCCTGCCTGACGGAAAGGCTTACTCCTTGTATGGCCATGATACGGCCATAGCCGCATTTCAAGTTTTTTATTCTGAGCATAATTTTCTCTATGATGAAAAGCGAACGAGACAGTTTTTTACAGGCAAACAAAACATGCCTTTTTAACCATGTCCCAAATATGCCTCCATTACATCCTTATTATTTTGAACTTCCCTTGGAGTCCCTTCAGCAAGTTTTTTTCCTCGGTCAAGAACAATGATTTTATCGGAAATTCCCATGGCAAGGCTCATGTCATGCTCCACAAGCATCATTGTTACCCCTCTTTGCTTAACCTTTTGAATCAGATCACCAAGTGCTTCTGTCTCAACTGCATTCAATCCGGCAGCAGGCTCGTCAAGGAGAAGCAGGGTAGGCTGTGATGCCAGTGCTCTTGCTATTTCTGCCATTTTTTGCCTTCCTACAGGCAGATCTCCTGCTGGACGATGGGCATATTCGGTTAGTCCCGTGAATTCGAGCAACTCTTCTGCTGTTTTTACGGACTTTTTTTCTTCTTTTTGTACCCAGGGCATCCTGGTGACTGCTCCCCAGAATCCGCTTTTAGTGCGAACATGCATCCCCACAAGCACATTTTCAAGCAGAGTCATGCTTGAAAAAAGCTCTACGTGCTGAAAGGTTCTGGCAATTCCCGCACTTACAAGTTTATAAACAGGAATCTTCCTTATGTTTTTACCAAGAAAGGTTATCTCGCCTTCATCAGGAGGGTAGATTCCCGTTATCATATTGAACAGCGTTGTTTTGCCAGCTCCGTTAGGGCCTATCAGTCCGCACACAATACCTTGTTCAATTGAAAAGGATATGTCGTCCTGTGCCTTCACACCTCCGAACATCTTTGTCAGGGATGAGACTTTTAATATTTCTTCGGACATAGGATTGATTTCGTCAGCCATCAGTTCTATTAAAATGCAAATATTTTGTTTTAACTACAGTTATTGTGTTTGGATATTTTCATTTGCCCGTTTTTATTTTGCCGACATGTTTGCGTGAGTGTTCATAAATATCAAGCAGCCCCCTTGTCAGTCCCTGAGGCATGAAAATCATGACTATCATAAGTATTAAACCAAAAATGATCATCTCGTATTCTGCAAAGCTGTGAAGCACTTCCGGAAGCAGGGTGAGAAGCGAAGCTCCCAGAATGGCACCCCATACGCTTGCCATTCCGCCTATGACCACCATTGTGACCATCTTGACAGAAACCATGAATCCAAAAGATTCAGGGCTTATAAAAAGAACAAAATGGGCGTATAAAAATCCTGCGATGGCACCCAGAGCCGCACTGAACATGAAAATCTGAAGCTTTAGAAAATGGGTGTTGACTCCCACTGCCATAGAGGCATTCTCACCATCGTGAATCGATCTGAGGGCTCGTCCCATACGTGATGACAAAATCCTGCGGCACAGAATAATGGCAAGGAAGACCATTGTCCACACAAGAAAAAAATAGTTTTTTCCGGATATAAATAAAATGGGGCCTGCCTCAAGCATCGGTATCCCTACAAAACCTGAAGAGCCACCGGTCATTGAGCTCCATTCTCTGAAAACAATATTTACAATCATCCCAAACCCCAGAGTTCCCATGCCAAGATAATAGCCGGAAAGTTTAAGGGTGGGAAGTCCTACCACAAACGCTACAAAGACCGCTCCGCCTACGGAACAGATCAGGGCTATCCAGGGAGAAAAGCCAAAGGTGGTGGATAGTATGGCTGTTGTATATGCACCAATGCCGTAAAATGCGGCATGTCCTAATGAAACCTGTCCGGCATAGCCCATGAGCATGTTAAGCCCAAGGGCAAGCATTGTATTAATTCCAACAAAGGTCATTATTTGAAGGTAATAGATATTTTTTACAAAAAGCCCGCATAGCAGAACTATTGTCAGGAAAAGGGTGTGTTCAATAAATATTTTTTTTTGTTCAGCCACAATATAGCCTGTTGTTTGTATGATATAACCAGTCTCTTGGGTGTTTGGTCAGGTTGTAAGTTTTTACCAGTCACCAAGCCAAGGAGGATAGGCTATCTTGACAAGTTAATAATCAGAAGAATTCATAAATCGAAAATTTTTTCAGGGTTCAAGAAATTTTGGCAGTTCAAAAACGTTTGACAACCTTTGCGGAAAAAATTCCGCCCGGACGGATATAAAGGATCAGTAAAAGCAGTATAAAGGCAATGGCATCTTTGAGGCCTGATGATATAAGGCCAGCTCCAAGTGCTTCGAGCACACCAAGTAGAATTCCGCCGGCAAAAGCTCCCCACAGGCTTCCAAGACCTCCTATCATGGCAGCACAAAAACCTTTTAGTCCAAGCATTGTACCCATGTCATAGCTGCTCATTGTAATGGGAGCAATAAAAATTCCGGCTATTGCACCAGTTCCGGTGCTGATGATAAAGGCAAGCACCCCCATTTTTTCCGATGGAATACCGGAGAGCCATGCTGCTTTTTTATTGACCGCACAGGCGACCATAGCCTTGCCGGTCAGTGTCTGCCTGAAAAAAAAGTGGATACTTCCCGCAAGCACAAAAGCTGCAAGCACAATAAAGAGACTCTGGGGAACCAGGGCCGCGCCCGCAATCTCAATTGACTCATGAGAAGAGAACTCCGGCACACTGAATGGATCTTTTCCCCAA
>JADFYT010000137.1 GCA_015232935.1 Desulfamplus sp. | reverse complement strand
TGCTGGCATCCACATTGCCAGTAATATTGCCTGATGAAAGGCGTTTGTCATTGAGCAGATATACAACTCCCGACTCACCATTTGATGAGGCGAATACTTTTAAGTAGCCCTCTGACAACATCTTTAAGTCCCCGCCGGACAGTACTTTTCCATCCTTATCAGATACTACTTTTATATTACGCTCGAAAGGGAGACTGTTAATGTTTTGAAATGGTATCTTTGTCTGACTGAAATAGTCCGCCATGTTCTTTTGATAATCGAGCATGTTGTCTGACAATCTTGGACCATTATATTCAAGTGTTTTTCCAGGCCACCTAAGCCCCATTCCACCGGCTCCTGAAGCAAATTCAGCCCATATAATGTTATGAAAGACCTCTTCATCATCTTCAAGCGAATATTCAGATGAATACCTTTCAAGGCTTATCGGGCCAAATTCAAGATCCAGTACAGGTCTTGAATCAACACTGTTTCCGGTCATATACTGTATCATTCTTTTAGAATCCCATGCGGGTCTTATTGAGGATACAGAGTCTCCGGATGCAGTTGGGTCTTTAACAGATTTTGTATAATTATGGATACATACAAAATCAAAATAATCACCGAGCAGAAGAAAATCCTTAAGCTCAAACTGTGGCTGCCATATTACAGATGAGATACAAGCCATGGTATCGCTATCAATTGATCTAAGATATCCAAGCAGATCTTTTATCCACTCTATTCTAACCTTTTCCCACCCTGGATCCAGAGAGGCAAACGTATGGTTATCCCACTCATTCATCATCTCCCATCCAAAAAAATTATGATGCTTGCTGACCACGTCATATAACACTTTAAGTCTTTTTTTCTGGGAAGAGATTGCTCTGGAATCAGTTACAAACTGATCGGCAGAAGAGAGCATACCGCCATTTTGAATATTATATGGGTTATACCTCCAGTAATCCTTATAAAAATAGGTGTCAAACGGGGTTATAGTCACATAAATTCCATAGTCAGCACACAGATTCAAGAGATCATCAAGAAACGCCAACGTCTCCTGAAAGTAGTGCTCTCCAGACTCTGTTGCAGGAAATTCCAGATAAGAGACCCCCTTATCAGGTGCGTATGGATTGTTGTTATGGGCAAAAGCAAGATCTTCAATAAAGATCCTGACAAGATTAATGCCCTTTGAAGAGAGGGATTCAATGTATTTCTTTGCAAATCCAGATTCAATGCTTTCATTCCAGTTGATAAGCTGTTTAAAGGTATCATCCCAAAGTGGCATGTCATATAAATCTCTTATACCAAGCCATGTAATTCCAACCGGTTCTGTTACAGGCATAAACGGCGTTCCATCTTCATGAATAAAAAAACGGCCTGATGGAGAGGGATAGACTTTGCCTTTCCCATAACCTGAAGGAGATGCCGGTGTGGTAAAAGAAAAGTTTGACTGTGCGGAACCAAGAGATGCAAGAGGAGAAAGATTGCCATGAGAGTCTTCAGCTCTTACAGAAAAATGGTAAGTAGTCTTTGGATCAAGGCCGGTTATTCGTAATGTCTCTTTTTTCCCCGCAATCTTTGGAATGAACCTGTTATGAAAAGAGGTTGCAGAAGCCCACGCCTCCTCAGTTGAGATAATACCGCTTTTTGAATACTTTATGTGATACTTAACAACTTGTCCGGCTGCAGGGTTATCATTGGGCGATGTAAAGGAGATCAATGCGGAAAAAGGATTTATGGCTGAAAAAGTTATATCATTTACAGAAGATGGAGCAAGTCTGTCCGAGGATGGAAGCAAAAGCACCCTTGCGTAATTAGAAGGTCCGGCAAGACCATCGCCGAACCACTTAAAATAACGATCAATCTCAAATGGTTCATCCCACCGTGTCTCGTCATATTGAATGGTCAGAGGTCCGCCGTCATCATCTTCCACCACAATGATATTCAATGAAATATATCCAGTCGCAGGAACTGATCCTCCCAAATGCTGCCATGGGATGGCCGTTTCAACAACGTACCCGGTGTCTGTATCTGATGAATTATTTACAGTGCCTTTAATGCCAACAGCTTTCTTGATTCCTGAAAACTCTCCATAATACTCTGTAGAACCTGCATTGTTGCCTCTGTCAAACCTGTAGTTCTTTCCTGTAACTGTAAATGCAACCACCCTGTCATTTTGTGTCAAAAAAGCATCTCTTGAGCTGTCAGGGTCAATATAGATCTCTACGCCATCATCCTGATTTGTCTGCCATGCAGATCCAGAAGAGTCGTCCCATATATTGTCATCATCGACCTCTACAAGAATATAGAGATTTGCAGTATCGTACTTGAACATATATCGAATACGGTTGTCATCTCTGTCATATTTATATATTTGTCTGCTGTAGCCTGTGTTCCACTCGCCTTGTCCAGTCTGCCCATCAATGACGGGAGTCCCGTATGTTGCCATGGCATCATAGAACGAAAAGTCACTGCTCATACTTTTATGGTAGTAGCCATTATTGGCTGATGCCATGACTATTGATGGTATGATAAACAATGTGATTATGAAATAAAAACCCCAGTTTTTGCAATCAGCTACCTTTCTACGGTAAGACATTAAGTAACTCCACATGCTATCTCCCCCTTTTGTTTTGTTGTCATTGTCTTATTGTTAACACCTTGCTTCAGTTTTCTATAACCGATTTTCTGACAGGGTTGCTCAATCAAAAAATAGGTAAGAGCCGCACATATGAAGATAGACAGTAAAGCTACAACTCCTGCTGACAATATCATATATGGCTGTGTATCCTGGTTAACATTACGTTTAACAAGATCTTTAAATATCATCCAGACAGGAAGATGGCAAAGATAAATAGAATAGGAGAATTCACCAAGCCAGTAAATTGGAGCTTTTAAAAAGGCAGGTATGTAAATATAGCCCTCATTGAGTACAGCCTGAGTGACTAAAATTGAAGAGAGCAATGCCACAATTGACCATGTTAAACTCGGATACATCCCTATGGAGTTTGGAACAGACGGTATAGTAAGAAATAAAAAGGAGGTCATCAATATTTTGCCGGTTCTGGTTTCAGGAGATATAAGCCGCACAGAGTCTCTGAATGCCTTGACAGTTGTAAGTTTGTAGACAATCAGACCCATCAGTAAACCATCAAACCTGAAAAGCCACCACTCGTTTCCGCCTGGTCTCCAGAATATGCAGATCACACAGAGCAGCCCTACAACTTTCCAGAACCATTTTCTGCAAATAAAAAACCAGGCAAGAGGTAACAAAACATAAAATTGGTTCTCCATGGACAATGACCAGTAGTATCCAAGGTGGGTCACATGCAGTGACTCTTCAAAATTTCTGAAACACAGAACCGAAGCTACCCAGGCTTTATACAGGGCTTGAGGAGAAAGCCATACCTCATGATCCTTAGAGATTACTCCGACAATAAGTGTGAGGGTAATCCAAAAAAAAGAGGCGGGGAAGAGCCGCCAAAACCTTCTTAGGTAAAATTTTGCGGTAAGAGATACCTTTTCAGAAAAATCTGTGCACAATGAGGTTCTGTCCAGAAAGGTTACCCCCATAAGATATCCTGAAATCACAAAAAATATATCTACACCAACAGCCGGATGGATGAAAGCCATTATGACAGAGTACTTTTCAGCATATGGGTGAGGCATTCCAATTGGTGCATGCATCATCATAACCATTATAATTGCAATAACACGCAGAAACTGTATCTCAATATTTTTTTGATTCATTTTAAAAATTGACATGAGACGCTTTAGAGTCAAATCTATTTCTGACTATTTTTACTGCATTAAAACAGGTCTGCCATATTATTTTTAGAGTATCACGCATAGCTTTAGTACAATTTTTCTTATACAGGGAGTATTGCCCATTTTCAAAAACAGCTGTATAGATCCCAAGGTTATTGGGAACTATAGACTCATTCCAAAACGGAAGAACGACCATTTCACCTGACGGAAGAAAAAACTCCTTAACCATCTTTATTGCAATGAGTATTTTTATGAACAGTCTATTTCTTACATGAAAATTTTTTCTGATCATAAACGGAAATGCAATAGATGATGGATCCAAAGACCTGAATCTGTCTCCCCGCCTGACTCCTCTGTCATCATGGTGCATGGAGGCCTCAATAATAATAGTCTCGGGAGACATTTCTCTTATCTGAGCAATAATATCTCCCTCATGATCAATGCCGTCATTCATATAGGAGTTGATCTCTTTTACAAGAAAAACCTTGCCTGGATATTTTCCTTTGTTTTTCCTGTCTTTTTTATACGCTTCAAACAAAGAATGGATATCAGGATAAAATAGAGCAGATCTTTCCAACGGCTGCTTTCCGAATCTGCCTTCGCAGAAATCTTGAATACCTTTAATATGAAAACTGCACAGGTCATCTCTTTTAATTGAAAGCTGTTTAAATCCCATCAGCGTGGTCTGTAACATCACCCTTAACAGTGCCTTTTTGTCATCACAAGAGGCAAAATAGTCAAGAAAGTTTCTTGTTTCATAATATCTCAATGTTGTAAAGGGCTTTTTTGATCCCTGAAGTATGTGCCAGATCAGAGAATCCAGTGCTATTACAACTCTTTTACCAGTCACTCTCTGAATTCTTATACACCACTCACAATCATCTACATGCAAAAAATAGTCTCTCCAGATTCCAACTTTCTGGATTACCTCAGTCCTGAAAAGCAGAGAGTATGCTCCGGCATATCCTGAATCCCATATCCTTTCTTTAACGTGCATCAAATTGCCGGCATCTGTGTGAAGAATATTTGCTCTCCAGCCAAAGCTATCTTTAAACAGATCTCCTCCCGCCTCATAAACTGTAGAAGGATTCTCTAAATCCATCATCACAGATCCTGCAACTGCAATGGAGTCGTCACTCAATAGAGCTCTTACAAGATATATCAGCGTATTCTTGTCAATCACAGCATCATCATCAATAAGCCAGCCAAATGGTGGCAACTGATTACTCACAATGTCAAAATGGCCGGACTCATCTTCAGAATAGTCGGCATCCTGGTTGAATGAGCCGTCTCTATTCTGAAGAGTTGGGCGTTGATGATTCATAGATGCAAGATGCTTGAAAAATCGATTAAATCCGCCAGCACCACCAAGGTTTTCGTTGTTTCTCAAGACAGTAACCTCTGGAAACTGCTGTTTTAGAAGAGCATCAGTGCCATCTGTTGAAGCATTATCAACAACAAAAATTTTGAGTCTGTCCAGTGGATAATTGATCTTTTTCATCTGCTCAAGAAGGGCTGCAATATTGTTTTTTCTGTTGTACGTCACAATTCCAACTGCTACTTCAGGAAATTGTGTCGAACAAATATCCATACCTGATGCTCTTGAGTCAATATTTGAAGATTTTGTATCTATTTTTGGCAATTTTGAATCTCTATTGAAAAAAGATTCTCTATCTAAATATGACTCTTCAAGATATAATCCGGCAAGCTCAACAAATTCACCTGCTGTATCCGGTATAACAATTTTAATATGAAGCGGTTGCAGGTGGAGATTCTTATTACAAAACAAACTGCCATTAAAAAAATCATGAACAGAAAAAGTATCATGCCACTGCATCATCTGTCCATCAGCTCGATTTGAATCCACCGAAATCGAGCTATCTGCAACAGAATCATTATTGCCCAAATTTTCTGTAGATGGCGGCAGTACCCAGTTTTTTAACGGTGTATTTGAACCATGCCGGTATAAACCAATATATAATCTGATATTAGATTTATACTTGAGTCCAATCGCATAATGTTTATCTGACTCAAGAAATATCCTGCTTCCCCAGAGGCCATTTCTGATAACAATAGGCTCATGGTAATAATTACTTACCTTTAATGCTTCATCTTTGTTAACTGTATAGAAGGGATGACTTGCCTCAATACGCCAGAAAAGAGATTTTTCATTAAGAAAATCCACCTCAAAATCTGGATAGGCAATCATATTATTCCAGGCAGGATATCTGTTACTCACTTGTCACTCCAGTTCAAATTTATTTTAGTTTATTGGTTGATCTTACCTTGTTAATCACCTGATTATTAATGAATCAAGACGGTATGTACCTTTGTTTCTCCCGGGATCAATCCTGAGCACTCCATTCAAAGCTGTATCATCTATCGTCCCGTAGATTATGTTATGGCCCCTATTCATAGTAAAACTGACACTCTTTGACTCAGAAAAAAATGGTTCATCTGCTGTCTGATAAAAAATCTGCATAATATCATTGTCTTCAGGAGACTGAATATCAATCTTGATTGACACGCTATCCTTACCAGCCAGGGAATAAAACCTTTGCATCTCAATAAAGGGATCCTCTCCTGAAGAGTTGATCAACATAACATCCTGTTCTACGTCAATACTTTTGATATCTTGACTCTTTCCATGAATTATTTTTCCAACCTCACTGCCTTTGATACCAAGCAAATATGAACTTGTGTCATCAAAAAGATG
>JADFYT010000136.1 GCA_015232935.1 Desulfamplus sp. | reverse complement strand
TTCAATATCTTTCATGTTAATGCAGACATTTCTAAAAGCTCCCCATATACCAGTTTCCAGGGCTTTTGCACCAACCTCAAGATCAGATATTGAAGCAGGATTTATATGTGGTGCTATCTCGCAAAGAGCATCCCAGGCAGAATCACCAAGACGCATGGTAGTCAGCGGCACATTGATTGCTGTTTTAAGACCTGCCTGCATTTTTGCATTGCGTGCCTGTGTTGCTGGATCGTCAACACTATTGCCTTTTGGCATTCTCAACCCCTCCATGTATTCATTAAATGCTGATGTGTCAGCATCAATCATCGGGATGAGTTTGCGTGTAAGCTCATGAAGCAGCGGGATATGTTTTTGCATATACGGCTGGACACTCTCATATTTTCGGACACCATGAGTTATTTTTGCAACCATTGAAGCAAGTCCAACTCCCATGGCAGTCATTGCTGCAGATGCAGAGCCGCCACCCGGAGCTGTAGAGCGTGCTGCTATCTCTTCAATAAAGTCTCTGACGCTCATACCCGCAAGATGTTCAACAGGAGGCTCGGCAACAATATATTCAATAATTTTCTCTTTGGGTCTGAACGGGGCAACAGAGCTTAGTCCCAAGCGTTCAATCGCAAGCCTCAGCTTTTGATCTTCCTCATAAATAAAAAGGTTCTCTTTTTCAATATAGTACTCTGCTGCCACAAGAAGCGACTCTAACGGGACGATGCCCACTATTTCAGAACCCGAAACTCCTACATTAAGGGCGGCAGCCTCTTTTTTTACCTCCTCAAACAGCACATGAACAGGTGTCACATGGTAGTTGTTAAGATTTACAGTCACCTGAGCCATGTTGTACTCATTTACAAACCACCCCATTCCTTTGACATCCTTAAGGCGTCCTGGTTGATCTTCTCCCCGTTCATTTTGTCCACGTCCTGCCTCACGAAGATTGAGTGCGATCCGGTGTGCCTGGTTGGAAGTACCAAGGATATTGACATTGTAGGCAATCAGAAACATGCGTGCACCTGTGGCTGTTGCTCCCCATGCGGGAACGAACTCGGACGGACCAAAATCAGGCTTCCATCTCGGGTCTTTAAGCCTCTCTTCAAGTGCCTCATATTCCCCTTTTCTAACATCGGGCAGCTTGCGGCGGTAATCCTGCGTTGCAGCCTCTTCATAGAGAAAGAAAGGAACGTTAAGCTCTTTGGCAGCCATTGCCGCGAATTTTTTCGAGATCTCGGCACAATCTTGCATGGTTACGCCGGCAACAGGGATAAATGGACATACATCCATGGCACCAAATCTTGGATGTTCACCTTTATGACGACGCATGTCGATTTTCACACGGGCTACCCGTGCTGCAGCAAGAGCACCTTCAATTACGCTGTCAGGGTCTCCGACAAATGTATATACTGTCCGGTTTGTGGATTTGCCAGGGTCAACATCCAGAAGAGTACAGCCCTGAGTCTGACGGATGGCATCAGCGATAGCATCAATTACTGTTGTATCTCTGCCTTCCGAGAAATTTGGAACGCATTCAACTATTTTTTTCATTATAATACCCCTCTCCGGCCATACCGGTTATCTGATCTGGAAATGGCAAATAAATCATGCCACCTGCTCACCAAGTTTGAATACTGAAGTCACAGGCGAGACTCCCGCGTGGTACGCAAGAATTGCAGGGGAATCGCCCTCAAGAAGAAGAAAATCCGCCTGTTTACCCTTCTCCAGAGAGCCAACTTTTGACGCCATTCCAATCGCGTATGCCCCATTTAAAGTTGCCGCAGTCAGGGACTCAGATGGTGTCATTCCCATATTCAGAACGGCAAGACCAAAAACAAACGGCATGGACTCACAGTAACTAGAACCCGGGTTGCAGTCTGTGGCAAGGGCAACCGGAAGACTCTTCTCAATCATGAACCTTGCTCTTGCATATGGTTTGCGAAGGCTGTAGGCGGTCGCTGGCAAAAGAGTTGCAACCACTCCTGCTGAGGCCATTTTTTCAATATTCCCATCGCTTGCCGCAAGAAGATGGTCAGCTGAGGACGCACGAAGCTCTGCCGCAAGAGCTGCCCCTCCAAGATCGTTTACCTCGTCAGCATGTATTTTAACCTTAAGTCCGAGTTCGAGTGCGGCCTCAAGAACCTTTTTGCTCTGTTGAACCGAGAATACAGAGTTTTCACAAAAGATATCACAATAGGTCGCGATACCCTGAGCCTTGACTGCGGGAAGCATCTTGTCCACAACAAGCGAGATAAATGCATCAGGATCATCTTTATAACTCTTTGGAACGGCATGAGCACCAAGAAATGTGGCAACTACATCAAGAGGTGTTGTTCTGGCGACCTGGTCAATAACCTTGAGCATTTTAAGTTCATTTTGAGTATCCAGGCCATATCCGCTTTTTATTTCCAGTGTTGTGGTGCCTAATTTCAAAGCAGAAAGAGCATGTTTAAGAGTATTGAAGTAAAGAGCCTCTTCAGATGCATTTGACACAGATTCGACTGAGGAGAGAATCCCTCCCCCCTGCTTGAGTATCTCAAGATAAGGGGTGCCTTGAAGTCTCATCTCAAATTCAGACTCTCTTAGATCCGCAAAACACATATGGGTGTGAGGATCCACAAATCCTGGAATCACGCACTGCCCAAAGCAGTCAACAGTATTGTCAACAGATTCAAGTTTTCCCATTATTTCAGCATTATCAGCCATATTGCCAATATTACCCGCGAAAATAATGATTCCATCTTCAACAAGGAGTGCACCATTGTCAAAATGGTCAAGGACTCCCTGATTTTTTCCGGCGGCGGGATTGCCTTTATCAACAGGTGTGTAAATATTTGCATTTTTGAAAAACTGGATGGTCATAACTTTAAGCTCCTGATTCTATAAAATCCCGAAATTGATTCAACCTGGGCTTTTACAAGTCCTGAATCAGATCATCAATTATGGGCGTTGGCTGTATTGAAACAATTTGCGACAGCCTTGTCAAGCAGTCTGTTATCCGGCAGAAAAGGAATGGTAACCTGATCCTTATTGCTGTTTTCCAGGTTGTATGTAATTGCAACCTCCATTGCATTCTGGTTTCTTGCCCAGTTACGTCTTGCAACTCCTCCCATCACATCCCATGACATTGCAGATCGAATAATATTGTCAACTCTCTGGCTGCCATCAAGCACAAGCCCGAATCCACCGTTTACAGCCTTTCCAATTCCTGTTCCGCCACCGTTGTGCAAGGCTACAAGAGACATCCCGCGAGCCGCATTTCCTGCAAAGCAGTGGGTTGCCATATCAGCACACACATTGCTGCCATCTTTTATGTTGGCGGTTTCCCTGAATGGCGAATCAGTGCCGCCTGGAAACTGGTATATGGGGAGCTTTTAGAAATGTCTGCATTAACATGAAAGATATTGAAGACAAGAGTTTTGGAGAGACGATAACAAAGGAGGCACAAGAGATTGCACAGAGAGCAAGATTAAAGTCTGTTGAAGTGCTTTCCAGATTGAACAGCATCAATATATGACAGGTTGATTGCAGGCCAGACATCCTTATGAAAGTTTTATATTGGCAAAGGGATATTTGCATCATGAAAAAATTGGATCCACATTGCTTAAGGAGAGCTTAGTGAAAGTTTTTATATGGACGGGTAAAAATCCCAAGAACAGGACTATAAAAGGCGAGATGGAGGCAGAGACCCCTGACCAGGTCAGATCAAGCCTTCAGAGAAGAAAGATAAAGCCAATAAAGGTAAAGGAAAAACCAAAGGATATTTTTGAAAATGTCGCTTTTTTGCAGCCAGCTGTAACAGATGCTGATGTCATTATTTTCTGCCGTCAGTTTTCAACCATGATTGATGCTGGCCTTCCTCTTTTGCAGTGCCTGGATATACTTCACAGTCAGCAAGAAAATGTCACATTCAAAAAGATTTTAAAGAAGATAAAGGAATCCGTTGAAACAGGAGAGACTTTTGCAGATGCCCTTAAAAAATTTCCAAAGGTTTTTGATGAACTTTTTGTAAATATGGTCGCTGCTGGTGAGGCTGGCGGTATTCTTGATATAATTCTAAGAAGGCTGTCAGCTTACATGGAAAAGATGGCAAAGCTTAAAAAAAAGGTGAAAGGTGCCATGACATATCCTGCGATTACAATGGCCATTGCTATTATTGTTGTTGCTATTATCATGGTTTTTGTTATTCCGGTTTTTAAGAAGATGTTTGATGATATGGGTGGTTCTCTTCCTGGTCCGACATTACTGGCTGTTGCAGTTAGCGACTTTTTTGTGGCAAATATCGTGTACATAATTGCAGGGATCTTTGGTTCTATATTTGTTCTGAAAAGAGCCTACGGCACCACAAAAGGCAGGATTGTGATGGATGATTTGATCCTGAAAATGCCTATTTTTGGACTGCTTATTAAAAAGGTAGCGGTTGCCAAATTTACAAGAACCATGGGAACAATGATGTCAAGCGGTGTTTCCATTCTGGAGGCTCTTGATATTGTGGCAAGAACCGCTGGAAACAAAACTGTGGAATTTGCCATTGGTGATGTCAAAATTGGTATCGCAGAGGGTCGATCAATGGCGGATCCATTGCTGGAAAGCGGAGTTTTTCCATCAATGGTATGTTCCATGATAGCTGTTGGAGAATCTACCGGTGCTCTTGACCAGATGCTTGGTAAAATTGCCGATTTTTATGATGATGAGGTAGATCAGGCAGTTAACAACCTTACGGCTATGATTGAGCCCTTCATGCTTGTCTTTCTTGGAGTTGTTATAGGAGGGCTTGTAATTGCCATGTATCTTCCGATATTCAGTATTGCTGGTGCTGTTGGCTAATGATAACTCCAGTTGAATTGCAGCGTGGATTGAAGTGGCTAATAGGTTTCAGGATTATATTTTCAATTGTTTTGATATTTTCCACGCTTGTGTTTTCTACAAATGAATCTCTTCCATTTGACGCCCGGCCGTTTGTGGCGGTTTATGTTGTTGCTCTGCTTATGCTGTTTCTCTCTGTATTGTACGGCCTGCTTTTCAAAAAACTTTCAACCAGCCCCATGTTTGCATATGCTCAGCTTGCACTTGACTCTTTTGCCGTAAGTGCCATAATTTTTATTACAGGTGGTTTTCAAAGCATATTTACATTTCTCTATCTTGTGGTGATTATAGCTGCAAGCATGCTTCTTTTACGCAAGGGGAGCCTTATAATTGCTACGTTGTGCTCTCTTCAGTACGGTCTGTTGATCGATCTTGAGTATTATGGTTTTATAGCTCCTTTTGTAACCACAGGACAGTTATCTGCTCAGGTTCCATGGAACCATATTATTTACCGTCTGGTAATAATCATGGCGGCATGTTTTGCTGTGGCTGTTCTAAGCGGTTTTCTTGCGTTTCAGGCGAAAATGGCCAGAAAAGAACTCAAACTTATTGAGGATCATCTAAAGCGTGTCGAGAAAATGGCTACAATGGGAGAGCTTGCGGCAGGCATGGCTCATGAAATAAAAAATCCATTAGCATCCTTGTCAGGATCAATTCAGATGCTCAAGGAGGATTCACAACCCGGAACCTCAAATTACAGGCTTATGCAGATTGTATTGCGTGAGACTGAGCGTCTCTCCAGAATAGTCACAGAATTTCTTCTTTTTGCAAAACCCCCCTCTTATAACTCAAAGCAGATTATTCTTGCCCACGAGATAGTGGAAACAATAAATCTTTTCAGGCAGGATTCACTTTGTCGTGATAATGCTCCTCCAAAGGATGTGCCGTCTGGCAGTAATCCAGAATCAGATACTGGAGATACCGGACAGTGCGGTGATCAAATTGATTTTAAAATGGACCTGGATGACTCTGTCTCTGTTAATATGGATCCTGACCATTTTCGTCAGATTCTGTGGAATCTTGTGAAAAACGCTGCAGAAGCCATTCATGCCCTTAAAAATCAAAATGCTGAGGACGAGGATGAGCCTGAGCCAACCGAAGTAGCCAAGACTTTCCTTCATAAGGTTTTTATGGATAATCTGGCAGGCACTCCAACTGAAGACAAGGATGGTATCAAAAAACTGCCTGTAATCAGAGGAACTATAATTATCAGGCTTTTCAGATCAAGAGATAACAGGATCCTTCTAAAGATAAGCGATAATGGATGCGGCATTGACCAGATGGATATAGATTCTGTATTCAACCCTTTTTTCACTACAAAATCCTATGGTACAGGGCTTGGACTCTCAATTATTCACAGGCTTGTCGATTCATATAACGGGTTGATATACGTTGAAAGCGATCCTGGAAAAGGGACAACCTTTACAGTTATGTTTAAAAATAACGTAGGTAATACCTCTGTTTCAAACCAAAACAAGATATTGACACCTGACAGTAAATTAGGGTAACTATACCAATTTTTCAATGACAGCAGCGGAAAGGAAAACACAAAAGTACTCCAACCCAATATAGAACAGGATTAAAAGAAAGATATATAATAATGGAAGAATCAATCACACTTCAAAAAAAAAAAAAAGAAAAGA
>JADFYT010000135.1 GCA_015232935.1 Desulfamplus sp. | reverse complement strand
CTATCTCCTCTCCTCCATATCTTGCTACAGTGTCTATGCCGCGGCATGTCGATTTAATGGAATGAGCGACCTTTTGCGGGCATTGGAACCATATGGCACGAAACTTGGTAATACCCAACTTCAGAATAAAGAATAGTGAACCCAAAGCATAGGTAAAAGGCTTTGAACATAGGCAAGTTTTTTTAACTTAAAAACAACAAACAAACCTGGAGGAAATGATGAAAGAAATTTGGATGAAAATCAGCACTCTTGTTATCGCGATGTGCGTTCTTCTGCCGCAGACAGTTCTTGCCGCGGGCGAAAAAGCGGCACTGGTGGTAATAGTGGCAGACACCAGAGGGCTTACAGGGCTTCTTAAAATGTGGGGAGATCTTTACAATGAGAGCCACCTCTATTTTTCGCTTCTTACAATCTTGTTGATACCGGTCATGGGCCTTCTTTTCGGCTCTGTGGCAGATATAGTGATGAAAGCTATCGGCATTGATCTTGAACACAGGGATCTGGCAGAACACTGATGTTTTTTTGATAAGCGGAATAGTTCTTTGACCTGAAAATTAAAATTTCATGTAAAGAGTTTACCCAATTGATCATGACCATTTAGTAATTAATGGAGGATATATTTATGGATTGGTTATATGTACTGATGCCTATCTCTGGTGTCACAATTTTCTGGCCGGGTCTTGTTATTCTCGGCGTTGGTGTAGGAATTATCGGCGGCTTCTTTGGTATGGGCGGAGCATGGATGGTGACTCCGGGACTCAATATACTTGGTTTTCCAATGGCGTTCGCTATTGGAACTGACATTGCACACATGGCTGGAAAATCTCTTATTTCCACCTTGCGGCATGGCAAATTCGGCAACGTTGACTATAAACTTGGCATAATAATGATTATTGGTACCGTGGGTGGCTTTGAGGTCGGTGCACAGATGATCATGTGGCTTGAAAGGCTTGGAAACGTTGAGTTTGTTGTACGTACACTTTATCTTGTTCTTCTTTCCCTTATAGCCTGGATGGTATTTGCCGATGTTGCCAAAAAGAAGAAAAAAGACAGAGATGCCCTTGCCAGAGGTGAAGAGGTTGATGCTCTTTCAACCGGCATAGAGTGGCACAAAACCATGCACAAAATCAAGATTGCCCCGATGATTCATTTTGAAGCAGCCGGCATCACCTGTACAGCATGGCTGCCCATCATAATCAGTTTTCTTACAGGATGGATAGCTGGTATCCTTGGTATTGGCGGTGGTCTTATCCGTATGCCCGCACTTATCTACTTTATTGGATGCCCAACCCACGTGGCTGTTGGTACTGACCTTTTTGAGGTTATGATCTCGGGTCTTTACGGTGCCTTTACCTATACCATGAAAGGACGTACAGAGCTTGTTGCCGCTGTTATCATGCTGGTCGGTGCTGCAATAGGTGCCCAGATAGGAACCGTAGCCACCAAATATATCAAAGGATATGGTATTCGTATAGCATTTGGTCTTGCTGTAATAGGATGTGCATTGTCAATAGTTCTGAAACTTCTGGCCAAAGAGATACCAACCTATGCCACATTCTTTAACAACAGCTCAACTACCCTGGTGCTCGGTCTTGTTTTCCTGATGTCTTTGTACATAACTGTAAAGATGATTCAAGGTGCAAAGGCAGAGATCGCTGCAAAGAAGAAAAAATAAGAAGATTTCATATCAAAAAAACAGATATAAGGAGATCAACATGAGAATGAGAAAATTTGTCGGACTCACACTCGCAGTAGCTGCCGTGATGGTGATCACAGGTTGCAATGAGATGGGCAAGGTGACACAGGGACGGGTGATAGCATATGATAAGGAGAGCAAGCAGGTAACCTTTATCGAAGATAAAAACACCCATATGAAAGAAGCACCTATTTATACCACGCTTCCTCCGGTTGTGTTCACGACACCGAATGATAAAAACGAGATGGGAGCACATCCGTCAGTTGGCCAGAGAATGAAGCTTGACGTGGATAAAAACGAGATTGATATTTTTGATACCGCGACCCAGCAGTTCAAGGCGATTCCATACACTCTTATAGAGAGAAAGGATAATGTCGGCAAGGAAGATCCTCTTGTAAAAGACAAGAAATTCCCGATTGTTGACAGAGCAGCAAAAAGCATTCAGATCTTTTCAAAACGCCAGAAAATTCTTGTGACATTCTCTCTTCCGGATGAGTACTTTTCACTTCCTGACGAGACATGGGCAGCAGGTGACGAAGTTAGAATCTATTATAAGGAGTATGGAAAAGCACTTCGCATGATGAATATAACCAAGACTGATATTTTCAAAAAGTAGTATTTATAAACAGAGCGTTACAAGGCGGTTGCCATCGCCCCCATAGGAGACAGCGGGAAATGCATGTCGCAGAGCCGCTGTCTTCTTTATTTTACCATGAAAATTCGCCATCTATAGGAGCATTATGGACAAGATATTTACTGATAGCAACAAACTGATCAGCAACAGAGTAATCTTTGGCAGAATATGCCTTTTTGCATTCCTGATTACGTTGACCGGTATTTTGGATGGTCTGATTGCATCTTACCGGAAACCTGCCAATGACATTGATATAATCATTGAACGCCCGATAGAGATGATTGGAAAGGTATATGGCAAAGTCACAACTCCTGATGATATTATTTTTATATCTGATTCACCGAATCTTGCCCTCTTGCTGGATAAGGATATATTCTCAAGCCACTGGTTTGGCGAAGATATGTGGAGAGGAGAACTCAAGGCAAATTCTTCTTTACGGCCAGGCAAATATAATATAAAAATCAAATTCCGTGATGTTTCGATGATCAAGCTGGATGATAGGGAAAAGGTGGAAAAGCTTTCCGTTTATACAGTCAATGTGCATAGTGATGCAAAAGCCATGAGACAGAGCGACCTGTCTTTGATTAAAAGATTCACGGGAATTTCCCCCTGGTCAATAGCCATTGCATTTTTTCCCATTATCGTAATAGCAGGCGGCCTGATTTTTATCATATCAGGAAAACTTGACGCACAGATGGCACAAAAGGGTATGGCTGAAATCTACAGGGTCAGCAGGCATTCCAGGGGACTTGAAGTCTTTTTTGGCCTTGGCAGGACACACGGGCTTGAAGCTGGTGAAAAGATGCACCTTTTTAACGAATCAGGTGATCTTGTAACAGAGCTTGTTGTGGAGAATATCGGCAAGGAAACCTCCAGTGCTGTGATTGACATGCCTAAAATCAGGCCTGGCTGCATGGTCGCAAGGATTCTTGATCACGGAGCACTTTGTCATTAGTCATTCCCCGCCTTGGCTGTTTTTCAGGAAACGGGGCTTCTTGGTAAAAAG
This sequence comes from Desulfamplus sp., assembly GCA_015232935.1. GTDB lineage: Bacteria > Desulfobacterota > Desulfobacteria > Desulfobacterales > Desulfobacteraceae > Desulfamplus. The sequence goes on along the minus strand of JADFYT010000135.1, from coordinate 3,180 downwards.
TTAAAAACATAAAGGTGAAGCATGAGCGAGTTGAGAGTTTTGATTGTTGATGACGAAGAGGACTTCAGAGATACAATCGTCAAAAGATTAATCAACAGAAAAATCCATGCCGAAGGGGCAGACAACGGCACTAAGGCTCTTGAGATCCTTGAAAAAAAAGATTTTGATGTAGTGGTGCTTGATATCAAGATGCCGGGAATTGATGGAATAGAAACTCTAAGGCAGATAAAAATAATCAAACCCGAAGTGGAAGTTATAATGCTTACCGGCCATGTTTCAGTGGAGTTTGGTATAAAGGGCATGCAGCTTGGGGCATTTGACTATGTAATGAAACCAGCACCCATGCATGAACTGTTAGATAAAATCAGTCAGGCGTATGATAAAAAACTGGAGCAGGGTTCCTGAATTTGTCCTGTAATCTGTTGTATCTGAGGACACTCTTTTATTGTACCATTAAAAATGCATTCTGATAAAAACGCATTCTGATCTTACCATGAAAACGCATTCTGGTTTTTATAATTCGGGGTGGCCACCAAACGGCCATGAAAGTTTAATTGATTGATTGATTCAGGGGCATAGTGTCGCTACGCCCCTAATACTGTGTAAAGGAGAGATAATGAAAAAAATTATGCTATCAGTGTTTGTAATGTTTTTTATTCTTTTTTCAATCCAGGGTTGCAATACAGTCAAGGGTGTAGGCAAGGATATTGAAAAAGCAGGAGAAGCCATTCAAAAAACTACAGAGTCATAGTTTTTTATCTCTCTGATCCCTGCATGATGTGGAGGCTTTTTATATCAATTTATGCTTGCTTTATTTGACTTCTTCCACTTCCTTAAGTCTCCATATCTGCTCACCCCCTGTATTTTGCCCTGCATACTCAAAATAAAGTCTCACAGACAGATTCCCGGACGGACTTTTGTAAACAGCACACGGAACAGATACCCCCAATGTATCGGTTATTGTGCTGCAATAAGCCTGCTCATCTTTAATTCCCCATACCTGCTCGCCATCAGCACTCCTAGTTTCCCCAAAATCTCCAAGTTTCCAGACATGAAATCCTGAGTCATCTGTACCTTTATATTCAAAATCAAGCCAAAGAGCCATGCTTGCAAACGGGCTTTTGTAAACAGCACATGGAATGGAGATATCAAGATTATCGGTAATCTTTGCACAATCAGGGCCATTATTTGAGGTGTCATCGGGAATATCCTCTGGATCATCCGTGATCCTCAAGGTGCTGTCCGCAATGGTGTAGTTATTGTCTTTATCCATTATAACAATCCTGATACCAAGATCAGAAGGAAGTGTGTAGTGTTGATACCAGGTGTTCCAGCCATCGCTGCCCCTGTCACCCTTACGTGTTGCGATGCTGTCAAAAGTATAGATTCCATCATCGGCTGTGGCGTCCCCGTGGGTTCCGTCGTCATAAAGGCGGGTGCTGCCAGGATCTCCGGAAGGAAATGACAGAGGCACTCTGCCCATTGACCAGGAGGGTCTTTCCTGTCCATCAACAAGTGGAAGAAGCGTAACGCGGTCTATATTGTCGCTGCCCTGAGGATCGCTGATTTTGACCCTGGTAGCTATGGTAACCCCATCCTGGTCAAGAAGAGCCGGTGCACTGAACTCTATGGAATGAACGTAGGGTGCCTTGTCATCTCCTGTAGTACGAGTATCTATTCGATACAATCCGCTGTTCGCATCAGTATCATCAATCGAATAAAAATAATAGCGGTCGTCCTTTGTAATATTGCTTGTGTTTCCCCAGCGGCTCATCATGTAATATGACCAGGTGTCCCGGGATGTGTCAGATTCCAGATCCAGAATAGTCTGGTAATATGTACCCTTGTCTCCGTACTCCCCATTTACAAGAACATGGCGTCCGCTTCTGGACAGATGTGCATCAAATCCGTTAAGGCCGTTTGTCCATGCGACCTCCCTGGATGACCCGGCAGCTACATCGACTACAGCAAGTGTCTGCGGTGTACGATGAGTATCGTATTGGTGGATAAACCGGTATATTACGGTATTGCCTTTGGTATCACTTATACCACGCCAGTCCCCTTCATAAATGGTATAGTGTTCATCAGTGATCCTTGTGGCATTTCCGGCAAGATCAGTGTAGTAGAGTCCTGTGTGCTGATTGCTTCCGTCAGTCTTGTCATAATCACTGTTCCACGTAAAAAATACCCTGTCGTTCTGTGCGGATACCCCAAGCATGTTGAACATATTCATGTTACTACACTGGGATTGGCAGGGAAGATCTGCAATATCAAAATACCACTGTCTTGTCCCACCGGTTTGAGCATAGAAAAGGCCCTTTTTGCGTTTTTGAAGAGTCTCGTCCCACCCCGCGTCGTATTTGTCCATATAGAGCCTCTCACCATTTTCATTTATACGGAAACGCCATGCAGAGCTGAAGGGAGAAAAGCCATCATCCATAGCCAACGCAAGCCTTGTGGCGTTTTGTGCCACATCATGCACATAGAGATATTCATCATCATAATAACCGGTTTCTACAATAGCCCTGAAAAACAGTTTTGAGCCGTCATCATTTATTATCATGTTTCTCCATGCTGACCATCTGCTTGTTATATCAGATGGAAGCATTCCTGACAGATCCTTTATGCCTGAGCCATCCGTGTTGACCACAAATGGCCTTACCTCGGCTTTATCACAAAATTCGCATTTTCCGGTAAAAAGTATCTTTGAACCATCGGCACTTGCTACAACGCTTCCAAATCTGTAGTAATTATCAGCTTTATCTCCCCATGAGATATCTCCTCGCTTAAGTATTTTGCTAACCGCCTGCTGATACTCGATATCTGATCCATACCATGCGGCATGCCCTTTTGATACCAATGAGGTAAAAATAATAATCAATGAAAATAAACAGATCAAAATGTGTCGGTAGTTTGTCATTACAGCCTCCTTTGCTTGATTGGATTTTACCGTAAAAATGCATTCTGTTTTTCATGATTAGGGGTATTTTGCACGCAACATAATGACCATGAAAAATCAGTTTGCATATAGCTTTTTTAAATCCTGATCTGATTTCTAATCAGTATTAACTCTTTGACCTTTTTTTTCTGTTTTTATAATTTGCTGGAATACGGTCATGCACTTATGCCCGTTTATTGCATGGCTTGGGTTAATACCCCGCTCCTTGGGGCGAAGTATTA
>JADFYT010000134.1 GCA_015232935.1 Desulfamplus sp. | reverse complement strand
ACCTTACCGAAGCAGAAGAAAAACAGCAAAGAGATCAGAGATTAATCCGGCAATATTTGGCAATCAGGTATGGACATTAAAATCCGGCAAATCAGACAGAGAAGATCAGCAGACAAAACCATGTATCTGGATGGCATCCGGAGCAGTTGAGAAAAAGCACTGCAACAACTATTTTAACTGCAATTCCTGCAAATATGACTCAGCCATGGAAAAACAGGTTGTGGATGGAAAACAGATAAGCTGGCAGGATAGCATGAGAAAAAAAGAGAGCATGGACAGAACCTGTCGCCACAGCCTGACCATGCGAATGGTTCCCCGTGTATGTGCCTATAATTATAACTGTTCGACATGTGATTTTGACCAGTATTTTGAAGATGTGTTATCTTCCGCAACAGGACATGCGGCAGTTGCCATGCACAATGTCAAGGGATTTAATGTGCCCCAGGGCTATTACTTTCATAACGGCCATACCTGGGCTGTAATTGAAAACGGCGGATATATCAAGGTAGGCCTGGATGATTTTGCATTGAAGCTTCTTGGAGAGGCCGATGCATTGGATCTTCCCATGAATGGTATGGAGCTTAACCTGAACAGGCCTGGTTGGGGATTGAGAAGAAAAGATAATATGGCTGATGTTCTGGCACCTGTGAACGGGGTTATTTTACAGGTCAACGAAAAGGTAAGAAGAGATCCAGGACTTGCGAACAGCGATCCCTATGGAGATGGATGGCTTTTCAGCGTCCACAACTCAGATATCAAGGCAGCCTTTAAACCACTTATGGATCACAATGAGAGCATAGCCTGGACAGGCGAAGAGGTAAATCGCCTTGAGGAGATGATCGAAGCTGTGGCAGGACCCATGTCAACCGATGGCGGAATCCTCAGACCCGATATCTACGGCAATCTTCCAGGGCTTGACTGGAAAAAGCTTACTCGTGTTTTTCTCAAAAACAGCTAATACTGTGCATGCAACGGACTCTTTACAGACTTTTAAGATTTTGGGGGCAGCCCATTTCCGGGTGAGTCGAATGTTTATCCATTCAAAATCTATAAAGAGTCCATGTAATATAAAGAGTCCATGTAATACAAATCGCTAAAAAAAACAGACTGATAAGGTGAAGAGATGGAAAATTCAATCCAGATATTAAAGCATGAGATGTCGCAAAATTACGGGTTTGAAAATGCCCTGTGTGCCCGCAAACCCTGCATTCACCATCTTAAGGGGCATATTGAATACAGGATGTGCGATCGGGAGTACCGCTGTTCAAGTTGTGAGTTTGACCAGTATTTTCAGGATCAATACCGGGTGCATACAGTTATGTCGCCTGTTCATTATCACAAAATTGATGGAATCTCTTTTCCAACCGGTTATTATCTTGCCAAAGGACATGCATGGGTCAAACTTGAGGAGGAGAATGAAACAAGAGTTGGGATAGATGATTTTGTGCTTCGTCTGCTTGGAACTCCCGACCACATTGAACTGCCGTTAATAGGGACAAAAGCCGTGAAAGGAGAGCCTTTGATCCGGATTTTCAGAGAAGGCAACAGTGCATCCATTCTATCTCCTGTCAATGGAGTTGTGACAGCGGTAAACAGGGATATGCTCAAAGAAAAAGGAGCTGCAAATCTGAGCCCCTACTGCAATGGATGGATGGTGATGGTACATTGTGACAGTCTGCGAAACGACATGAAGGATCTACTGTTCATGGAAGAGAGCCGTTCCTATCTAAAACAGCACATTGAGGATCTTTACGAAATACTCGAAGCGGAGACAGGGCTGATGGCTGCCGACGGAGGAAACCTGGGAGATGATATTTACGGCAATGCCCCTGGACTTGAATGGGACAGGCTTGTGGAGTGCTTTTTGAAACAATGATATTGATTCACAATAACGGGACAAGTTTAAAATAGCAGAATTCTCCTCTTGAACAGTACATCTGGCAAAAATTTCAATTGGGACAAACTGTAAAGTAACAATAGCTTTTTCATTTTTTTTGAAGTATTATCCTAAAAATCAAAAGAGTGTGGCATTTTTAGGTCAACCTGGCTGCATACGTTTACCGTGAAAACACATTATGGTTTTCATGCTTGGGGGTGGCCGGCTTCCCATCCGACCATGTTCGTTTAGTATCGATAAATCCATAACAACAAAAAATCCGGTAATAAAAAGCTCGGGTTGTAAAAAAGATAAAAACAGTTACTCGCAAGGAAATATATCATGCATCAAACCAGAGTTTTGATCGTGGATGATGAACTTATTATACGTGAATCCCTGGCCGGTTGGCTTGAAAGGGACGGCCACCAGATCATGACTGCGGAGAGCGGAGAAAAATGCATAGAGATACTGAAAAATCAGAGTTTTGATATACTGCTTGTAGATATCAAGATGGATGGCATCAGTGGCGTGGATGTGCTCAAGCATGTAAAAGAGCACTATCCTGATATTGATGTGATAATGATTACAGCCTTTGGCTCCATCCCCTCATCTGTGGAGGCCATGAAGGCAGGGGCTTATGATTATCTGCTCAAACCATTTGATCCCAACGAGCTTGGGGTTCTTATAGAAAAACTTACAGACCATCAGTCAAGAAAACGGGAAAACCAATATCTTAAAGAGGAGTTCAAGGAGCGAAGCCGGTTTGAAAGCATGATTGGGCAATCTGCCGCCATGCAGGAGATATTCAAGCTGATCCAGGATATTCAGGAGACAAGATCGACTGTGCTCATAACAGGAGAGACCGGTACCGGCAAAGGTATGGCTGCAAAAGCAATTCATACCAGCAGCCCCCTTAAAGAGGGGCCTTTTGTCAGTGTAAACTGCGGAGCCATTCCGGAACAGATCATGGAGAGCGAACTCTTTGGTCATCAGAAGGGAGCTTTTACCGATGCAAAGGAGACCAGAAAAGGTCGCCTTGAAATGGCTCGCGGAGGAACTCTTTTTCTGGATGAGATCGGAGAGATATCAATGCGAATGCAGATCGATCTTCTCCATGTTCTTGAAGAGAGAGTATTTTACAAGGTTGGAGGAACACAGCCTATCGCGGCAAATTTTCGTGTGGTTGCCGCCACAAACAGCAACCTTGAAAAGGCCATTCAGGATCGCACATTCAGAGAAGATCTTTACTACCGCCTTAACGTGATTGCTTTGACCATGCCGCCCTTGAGAAAAAGAAAGGAGGATATACCTCTTCTGGCAAACCATTTTCTCCATAAATTTGTACAGGAGATAAACAAGCCTGTGGAGCGCATAAGCAGAGACGCCACGGATGAGCTGATGCTCTACAACTGGCCGGGGAACGTAAGAGAGCTTTCCAATGCTGTGGAACGGGCTGTTGTAGTATGCCGGAGCCACACCATAGAAGCTGTGGATCTTCCCATTGTATCGCCGGAGTGCATGGGATCGAATGAGCCGTCCGTTCCAGGTCATCCATCAGTAAAAACCTTGAATGATCTTGAAAAGCACCATATTTTCAATATCCTGAATGAAAATGAGTGGAATATAGCCAGAAGTGCCGCATCTCTTGGTATTGACAGGTCAACACTTTACAGCAAGATCAAACGCTATGACCTTCAGAAGATATAAGTGATTCATGAACAATACTCTCATATCAAAATCAACCGCTGTCGCCTTGAACAGACAGAACGCTAAAGCAAGATCAACCGCTATCACCCTGAACAGACAGAACGCTAAAGCAAGGTCAAACGTTATCGTCTTTAAAAGACAGAATCATACATGAATAATACAATAGGGAAACTTCCATTTATTCTGGTTTCACCAACAGAGGGAATATCCCCCGCACTTGCCGAAAATATCTCGGAGGGCGTGGGAGATTTCTTCGGATATCCCGTAAAAGTATCTCCTTTGCTGCAAAACATTGATTTTGCGTTCAATTCTGACCGAAATCAGTACAACTCCACTATTATACTCGCAAAGCTTGCTGATCTTGCCCCTGAAAGATGCCTTAAAATTCTTGCCATCACAGACAAGGATCTTTTTATACCGATATTGACACATGTTTACGGAGAGGCCCAGCTTAACGGCATTGCCTGCATCGTATCTATCAACCGTCTGAATACCGATCTTCAGCTTTCTAAAAAAAAGGTGTTTGACAGGATAATAAAAGAGAGCATTCATGAACTTGGGCACACCTTTAACTTGCGGCACTGCAAGGATCATTCATGCATAATGCATTACTGCCGAAGCCTTGATGACGTTGATTTAAAATCAAACCAGTATTGCCGGTACTGCGAGGTACTGCTGTCAGACTCAATAACCGAGCTGTCAGTCTCGCCCTCCCCTGTTCCCTGAATCCCATAAAACCTCGTGAGTCGTAACTTCTCATTTCCTGTACGATATGTCAGGCGTCAAACTCCAATTCAACACTACACGCAGTGCTAACTGGAAAAACTTATGACTGACGAGCAAAAACGACACTCATAAAAACACCACTGAATTTTCAAGCGGTTCTCGCTCTGTTCTGGTAGCATTTACCACAGCTTTTTCGTCTGCATAGCCAAACGACATACCAAAAAGGATTCCCCGCTCTTCCGGAATATTCAAAAAATCCCTGACAGGGTCAGGAAATTGACCCAATGCACCTTGAAGGCAGCTTGAGATACCATGTTCTGTCATCAACAGAGTCAGAGTCTGGGCATAAATACCCATATCAACCGCCCCCATGATGTCCAGATATTTTTCCATGGTGAAAAACAGAGCATGCGGAGCATTAAAAAATGTCCAGTTCTGAAGCATGGCAACCATTCTGGCTTGTTTATCGCTTCGTTCAATTCCCATTGAGCTGTAAAGAGCGTTGGCAGATCCAAACTGTCGATCTCTGTGAACCCCCTTATAGCTTACCTTCCAGTTAAAATCAGGATTTGGAGCCTGACCGCTCATCACGGCCTGAACAAGTTTGTCTTTGAGCTCGTTCTTCTTTGCACCGGAAACAACATATATCTGCCAGGGCTGCACATTACAATTTGATGGCGATAACCGGGCATCTGTAAAGATTCTCTTTAAAATCTCTTCAGGAACTGGTTTGTCCAGAAAAGCACGTATGGAAAAACGTTTTTTCAGTAAACCGCTTAGCGACATGGCAATAAATATCTCCTTTAAACTTTCATGGCTGTCGTGCCAACACCCCGAATAATGAAAATCATGAATCCATTTTCATGGCAAGTAGAGGTGTAGCAATGCTAAACCTCTACAGCAATAAAAACTAAAGAGCATGAAGTCCCTAGTTCTTTATCAATTATTCATCTCATAGTTATCTTTTGATGAGTACACATATTTTTCCCATACTCTCTGGAATCGCTCCTGATTGAGTTGGGGTTTGCGGATCATTTTAAGGGCAAACTCCATCTGCTTGTCGTTGCTGCTGCTCTTGGAGTAGAGCTGAAGTGCATGTTTGGAAAAATCCCTGATCATGAAATCAAAAATCTGATCAAGAATATCATTTTCGACCTTTCTGAGTAGCGCGTTTTCAATTATGAGCTGCCCATAGGCAACCACGGTAAACAGCTCTCCAAGAATCAGCAGAAAATCTATATCCTTGCTCTGATGCTTGTCAGGCCCCGCATTGATCAGCATCTCTTTTAGAAGAGCGATCTGCTCTCTGAAAATGGCAATATTGGGCAGGTCAACACTTGAATAAGCCTTGTCAAAATCGTGGAATACGGTCTTTCCAAGACCTTTTGTCGGCCCCTGATTGAAAAGGAAATCGTCGTTGGCAGGCTGATCCACTGTTGGAATTTCAGGCATGACAGCGGGCACGAACAGATAATTTGCCATGAATTTGACAATAAGTGCCATATTGACATGGACAGTCCCTTCAAGTTTGGGAAGTGCTCTTATGTCAATGGCTGCCATTTCAAAATACATATCCTTTTCAAACCCCTTGGCAGCAATAACATCCCATAAAAGGTTTATCACCTCTTCGCCCTGAGTTGTGACCTTCATCTTTGTCAGCGGATTATAAAGAAGATAACGCCTGTCATCTTTTGAGGCGGTTCTCATGTAATCAGCATTTCTGCGGGCAAAAAGCTTCATGGCCGCAAGACGTGCAAACGCATCTGTCATCAATGACTGTACATGGGGAAAATCAGTCACGAACTTGCCATAAAGGTTTCTTTTTGAGGCATGGTTGATCGCTTCAAAAAAGGCATGGCTGCAAATTCCGATAGATGCCCAGCCAAGATTGTATTTTCCAACATTAATGGTATTAAGGGCACAGTCCCAGGCGTGTTCTCCTCTTGAGAGGATATCTGCGTCAGTCACGGGATAGCCATGAAGCCCAAACTCGGCAACATAGGACTGGTTACTTGTAACATTCTTGACCAGATCATAGTTTTCATGTTTGGGATCAGCGGTAAAGAAAACATACTCTTCGGTGTCAGAATCCTTGGCAAATACAGATACAAGACCAGCCTCGTTGGCATTGCCTATATAATACTTGCCACCGTCAGCTACATATTTTCCTTCTGATAGCTGAGTCAGAGTCATCTCACTTGAGTAGATGTCAGCACCATGCTCTTTTTCAGAAAGCCCGAAAGCAAATATTTCGCCCTGATCCAGAAGCTGGGCGGTCTTTTTTTTCACTTCCTCGTTAGT